>JBGCDN010000371.1:0-26268 GCA_045105495.1 Planctomycetaceae bacterium | reverse complement strand
ACAGATCGTCATCGCTTCCGGTTCCGGAACCTCTTCAGACTTCGAGTGTTCGAACCATTCTTCAAACAACGGGATCGGGGCCGCGGGCCAATCAGATGCGGTATTCAGCTGGTCAGAGTTCATGGCAAAGGCTTCGTTTTGAAAGTTGAGACAAAACGATTATACCCGAGGCCTGAGTCGGACCAATGGTCGTCGCCGGTCCACTTAGACTGGTGGAGGCCGATCAGCTTTTGCCTACAAAGTGCATTAGTTCATTGGCCATTTCCTCGATGTCGGCGGCCGTTGCGAGGGTTTCGTCCGACTTTGAAGTTGTGCTTTGGGCGGCTTCGGCAACCATCCCGATGCTGGCTGCTATGTCGCCACTGCCTGTGGCGACCTCTGCGATACTACGAGAAATCTCTGACGTCATCGCTGTCTGTTCTTCAACCGCGCCAGCGATCGCGCTTTGGCTTTCATTGATTTGTGAGATGATCTCACTGACTTCGCCTATCGCGCTTGTGGCTTGTTGTGTATCGGACTGAATTGCTTCAATCCGGCTCACAATGTCTTCAGTAGCCTTGCTTGTTTCTTTTGCCAGCTCTTTGACTTCATTCGCCACGACGGCGAACCCTTTTCCAGCCTCGCCGGCTCGAGCAGCTTCAATTGTTGCGTTGAGAGCTAGTAGGTTCGTTTGTTCTGCGATCGAATTAATGACCTGAATGACACTTTCGATCTCGGCACTACTTTGGCCTAAACGGGTAATTGTTTCGTTGGTCTGCCCAGTGGCGGTGACAGCATTTCGAGCGACAGTCGCCGCATTGGATGCGTTGCCTGCAATCTCTTTGATGCTGATTTCAAACTGTTCAACAGCGGTCGTTAGTGAAAGAGCATTCGCGTTCACTTCTTCGGCCGTCGCAGTGGCATTCATCGCTCGGGTTGTCGCGGCCTGGGCGTCGCTGCGAACCTGCTTGCTTAAGTCGGCCAATCCGTTCGAAGAAAGCCGCTGCACCTGATCAGCAGAAGCGCCGACTTTTCTTGTTACGAACCGGCTACACATCATCGACCAGCAGCCGCTTAGTAGCACGACGACGACACCCAAAGCAAAGGCCGAGGCGAATCGAGCTTGTCCGGATTTCGCTGCCGCCTCGGACAGACCCATGACCACGGCGTGAGCTGCTTTGTGGGCTGTTCCTGTTTGCTCAATAAGCTGTGTCCGCACTGCTGACGACGTGGGACGGTCGTTCTGCACGGCGTCCAGGTACTGGTCAGCAAGATCAAACGCTGACTGGAGTTCTTCTCTCTTCTGAGTCAGAAGTCCTGCAATGGCGGGGTCAGAAGGCGGTGAAATGTGACCAAAGTCGTGCGTGCCGCCATCGCGAAGCATCGCCAGAGATTCCGTTAGCAAGTCACGAGTCGAATTGTAGTTGGACTTGTCGCCCATCCCTGCCAGCAAGACTTCTCTTGTGTGTCTTTGATTGAGCATTCGTTGCCGGCCTGCGAGATTGATCGCCGCCGCGCTCTGGCCGGAAGCAGAAAGTTGCCAGCCCATAAGGCCCAATAGGCAGGCGGCACCAATCACGAAGAAGACTGGGATCGTTGCGAGTCGTTGGCCAATTGACAGCTGCTTAATGAACTGAGCGATGCGCATGGTCTTGTTCACGATAGGGTGAAAGTGGATTCGGAATAGTCGTCGGATCCTTCCCAGCTTGTTTGCTTGATCGAAGCACAAGAGACGTACTTGCTTGATACGTGAAACAATGGCACTTACCGTCTGCGCGGTGTTTATCTTTACGCTTCGTAGCAGCTATTCGGCCTGTGAATCTTGATTTTGAGTGATCGTTTGACGGCGTACTGCAGATTCTGATATCCCGCGTCGCTGTTTGATTTGGAGCGACTAATGTCTGAGTCTGATATTCACGCGGTAATCTTCGACTGCGATGGAACTCTTGTTGATAGCGAGAAGCTGAGTCTCGCGGTGCTGGTCGACTATGTCGGCGAGCTTGGGTTGCCGTTGGAGCTGGACGAAGCCTTGCGACGCTTCGCTGGTGGCGAGCTACCAAAGGTGTTTGCAGAGCTTGAGACGAGGCTCGGACGACCGCTGCCTGCTGATCACATGGACCAATTTCGATCTCGGCAGTTGGCTAGATTGGCCACTGATCTGGAGGTGATCGATGGTGCGGCAGAGCTGCTGGGTGCGATGACGAAGCCGTTTTGTGTCGCTTCGAATGCTCCGCTCATGAAAGTGAACTTGTGCTTGAAGACCACTGGCTTGGACCGGTTCTTTGCAGACCACCATCGACTAAGCGCCTATCAGATTGAGAAGTGGAAGCCGGAACCCGACTTGTTCCTCAAATCGGCGTCAGTGCTGCAAACGAAACCAGAGAATTGCGCGGTGGTTGAAGATACTGACTATGGCATCGACGCTGGGTTGCGGGCTGGAATGCGGGTGTTCGGCTACGACCCGGATGGTGAATTGAACCGTCGTCCGGATGTCGAATACGTCTGTGACCTGCGCGAGCTGAATATCGTTTTCGCGTGAGTGGTTCGGCGTGGTCCAGTAGTTCACGTCGGAGCAACGGCTATTGCTCTGCGAGCCGCGACATCATGGCGGTTGCTGCTTCCGGTTCTTCAAGCACCGCCAGCATGATGGTCTCGACAGTTTTCGGCGGTCGTAAGGCAAGCTGCATCAGGCATTCAGCGATACTAATCTGACTGGGCTTTGCACTTAACCAGCGTCGATAGAGTTCTGCCCCGATTTGCATCATCCAGACTTCATACTCGATGTGATCTGTCGCGTCGATGACAGCTGCGTAGGTGGTATCGTCCAGCTTGTTGAGACCGTGCAGACAGACCAGTTCTGCTGTTCCTTTTACAAGCTCGTGAGCCAGCAGCGGCCAAAATATCGCCTTCGCAACGACTCGGAGTTTTCCATCTCTTGGAAGAACAGAACTCCATCCGGCTCCGCAGGATCTCATGAGTCGCCCACGGCGAGTCTCCGGTTCTCGGATGTGGCCAAACGCTGGTGTATTGGTGATTTCCGCGTCGAGGAGTTCGTCGGGAACTTTCCACATCTCACTCACTGCTTTTACAGCAAGTCTTGCCAGTGGTTCGGCGAACTCTTTTTCTGCCGCAATCGTTTTGACAACGAGACCTATGTTCTGCACAGCCTGGATGCCCGGCACGATCGAAACGTTCTTCTCCTTCGCACGTGCTGATGCGTGCGCCCATGCGGTTTCCGACAGCTCACCGCCGTGCCGAGCCATAAGGTCGTGACTATGAAACGGGTGATCCTCCCGAGTCACACGCTTCCAAAATTTGCGTGGCCGACCAAGAAGCATGACCATGTCGCCGATCCAGTAGGACGCATAGCAGGACACGACAACACGATCGTACAACTCAACAATGTTTGGTACCTCAGCGTTCAATTCATCTCTCACGAGATGATGAGTCGTAAGGAAGGTATGCGACGCCGCACCTTGAATCAGCAGATTCATTGTGAGTCGCTTGTTGATCTCAGCTTTTAGATCGACAGACATTGGCTTTTGGTGGTGGAGTTGGTCGGTCTTCGGGCCAGTCGGGCTCGAACGGAGCTGGTGTCGGCGGGGCTGGATCTTTGGTCGGAGTTGGTTCAGGCTTCGTATCAGGTTTAGCGGGTGCCGGCGTTTCGGGCATGTTGACTCCATCGGAATGAGATTGGTTGCAGCCTGTGGGGTTTCCTATTTCGACCCGATTACCAGGCTGCACTTTCCGATTCGTCTTTCGGTCCGAGCTGTCCTTTCACACCTTGCAGTAGCTTCTTCGCGTCAAACACTTTTCCAGCCCGAACGACTGTGTTGACGTTTCGTGTGTTTCGAATGTTCTGCAGCGGATCGCCTGACACGATACAGAGGTCGGCGACCTTGCCAGCTTCAATGGAACCATGGTCGTCATCGATTTTCATAGCTTTCGCTCCGTTCAGCGTCGCGATGCGAAGCACATCGGCATTGGGAATACCACCACGAACCAGTGCGTCGAGTTCTCGATGGTATCCGAATCCGGGCAGAAACAGACCGTTGCTAAAGTGATCTGTACCCACCGAGATCTTGCCACCCGCCTTGTGAAACGCCGCAATCGTTTTCAACTTCGCGCGATAGATTGCGTCGAACTGCATCATGATTTGCGGCTTCCGTTTTTTGACGATCTCCTGAATGTACGGCGTGAAGAACTCGCGTTCGTCCATCCAGTAGTCATATTCTTCGCCGCGTTTTCCAAAGTATCCGTACGCCGTAATGGTGCAGTCGAAGTAAGTTCCTCGGTCGATGAAAAGCTGAACCTGCTTTTTGAACTCAGGCATGTCGGTCGTGATCTTCGCGAGCGATGCGTACGCCGATCTTGTTGCCGGCATGGCGTCACCACCAAGGAAGTGTTCGATCCGATCAATCCCCATCTCGATTGCGTCTCTTGGGTTCACCGAACCTCGGTAACCTGAGTCCAGATGTCCGGTGACCGTCAGGCCGCGTTTATGAGCCTGTTCGATCAGAACCTTCAAGTGGTCGGGGCCAATGCCTTTCGCTTTGAAGCCACCAACACCGCGTTCAGCCCACGTGTCTACGTCTTGTCGGATTTGTTCGTCCGTGATGTTCCGCCAGCCGCGTCGAACACGGCCAAAGTAGGGGCCCGAATTTAGGAGCCGCGGTCCAGCCTGTTCTCCCGATTCAATCCGCTTGCGTAGCTGTAGCATTCCATCCGGATCGTACTCGCCGGCAGAGAACGTGACTGTTACGCCATTGGCGAGATACACGGTCGGCATGACGCGGAACTCTTCGCGTCGTTTCCGAAGCAGCTTGACGTTGTAGTGAGCGTGGAGGTCAATGAACCCGGGCAGGATGAACTGATCGTCTGCGAGTTCCAGCTTCGTCGCATTTGGTGCGTCACTTGCCGATGTGATGGACTTAAACCGTCCGTCTTCGATGAGAATTCCGTCGTTGCGAACGAAGTCGCCTTGTTCGGTCCGAAACCGCTGGCCGCCGCTGACGAACAATGGTTTGTCCTGCGAAAGCAACGATCCTGACATGACGACGATAAGCAGTAGCGTTCTCATTGGTTCTCTCCAGCACGGCCAGTAGGGAAGTGCCTTTCGAATTCGCTCGTGAGCCATCATCATTCCTTTTCTGCAATTGATTCGCAACGTGGGACGCTATGGCGCTTGTGTATTTGGTTCACTGGAACGAAGAAGAAACTGCGGAACGCGTCGGGCGACTGCAGATCGCCGGGCACGACGCCGAAGCATATTTTTCGGACTACAAGACTCTGCGTCTGCTAATCAAGCAGACGCGACCAGATGCGGTTGTGATCGACCTTTCACGTTTACCATCCCACGGACGCGAAGTTGCCGAATCTCTTCGAAGTACAAAAGCGAACTGCGGCATTCCGATTGTCTTCGTCGATGGCCAGCCTGAGAAGGTAAAACGCGCGAAGCAGCAATTTCCCGATGCGACGTATTGCGTGTGGTCGCGAATTGGCAGTGCAGTTGACAAGGCGATCACCAGTGCGCCAAAGAATCCGAAACCATCGTCCTCAGCCCTTGCGGGATATTCAGGAACGCCACTGCCAAAGAAACTTGGCATCAAGCCAGGTTTCGTGGTTGCGATCATTAACGGCCCGGAGAACTTTGAAAAGACGCTCGGCAAGTTGCCTAACGACGTTACTCTCCGAACCTCGGCAAGGGGTAGGAACGATCTGATGATCTGGTTCCCCAAAGATCGAGCCGACTACGAGAAGCGAGTCGTCAAAGTCAGAAACCAATTTGGCGATGGCGGCTTGTGGGTCTGCTGGCCGAAGAAAGCCTCGGGTGTCGAAACCGATCTCAGCGGCGCGGTTATTCGGATGGTTGGAATCGCCTCAGGCCTCGTCGATTTCAAAGTCTGTGCGGTCGATGCAACGTATTCCGCACACAAGTTCGCTCGGAAGAAGAACAACTAATATCTACATTGAGTTGAGGTCACGACATGACTCCACCAGACAATCCTGCCGGTTCATTCGCGCCGGTTGCGGAATACGACGATGCAACTCGAAAGCAGCTCATCAACACAATTCGTCATGCGCCGGCTCGATTGCGTGAGGCGGTAAGTGGTTTGACGGACGAGCAGCTTGATACGAAGTATAAGAACTGGACGGTTCGGCAAATCACGCATCACATTGCAGACAGTCATCTGCACAGCATCATTCGGTTCAAATGGGCGCTGACGGAAGATCGTCCGTTGATCAAAGCATACGAAGAAGGCGACTGGGTTCAGCTAGCGGACAGTCTTAGCGGAAGTGTCGAACCTGCGCTCGGTTTGCTGGAAGGCTTGCATCCCAAGTGGGCTCAACTACTCGAAGCGATGACGCCGGAGCAATACGCCCGCGAGTTCCAACATCCGCAGTCGGGCGAGTCAGTTAGCCTCTGGCTGGCTCTGAATAACTACGCCTGGCACGGTCGCCATCACACCGCTCAGATTCTTTGGCTGCGTGATCTGCATGGCTGGGTCAGTAGTGGATCTTGCGAGAGATCCCGAGGCGTGCGGGGCCAGAAGGTTAGCTGCCAACGGCGACTCTGCACTTTGGCATTCGGGCCTTGAGCTTTGCGTTATCAATGCCCGTATTTCCAATATGGATGTACTTCAACGATTTGAGTTTGACCAAACTGTTGATCGAATCCGAGGTGAGCTTTCGCGCTCTGGACAAGTTGACGTACTCCAGTTTTGGGCATGCCTCCACAAGCTTTGCAACGCCAGAGTCTGTGATCGCAGCACTCTTCATAGACAACACGCGGAGGTTCGGGCACTGACCATCAACGGGAAGTTGCCTGTCCACAGGGACGTACGTTCCAGAAAAAATTAGGACTTCGAGTTTAGGAATCGAGGGAAGCTCCGAAGCCACTTGGTCACCAGATCGTCGTACTCCAAGCTGGAGCCACTGTAGTTCGGCCAAGACTGGCATGTCCGTTAACTCCTGAGATGGCACATCAAAGATTTCAAGACCTCGCAGGTTTTTGAAAGCTCCGGTCCATGCCGGACCATCGGGCCCACAGCGAGTTCTCAGCCACCAAAAGTTGTTGGCTGCTTTCATCGAATTAACGAGAGTTTCATCCAGTGTGTATCGCTCTACATCCAGGAATGGAGAGTCTTGCGGGTTCAAGGCTACGGTACTGTCGAATGTCTGCGCTTGGGAAACCGAGCGTTCACTTAGTAGTTGGGTGCTAACAGACGGCGGTGTGTTTGATGCCACAAGCAGAGTGCCGGGGAAACTAAGCGGAGTACCTGAGAATGTGACCGGCTCATTTGCATCTCCGTATGTGAACAGGGGCAACTTGGCATGTTCGAATTCGGGCGCAGGAGGGAAGATAAGTCTGACAGCCACGGTGCTGAGAGCCAGAAGACCGATGAGCAAAGCCGGTCGCTTAGACATGTAATCTCCTCGGTGAGGGTCCGACTGAGCGAGTTTCCTGTGATCCTGAGTCGGTGGCAAGGCCAAGATGTCATGGGTCGATAGGGCACTTTGATTGGTATTCCTGTCAAATGAACAATGACAATCTTCAAATGATAAACCGCCGAAAGCGTCCCCGGTTCAACATTTGGCGTCTGTCGCTAGAATGGTCCGCCCGCTACTCACGCAAACGATGCAGGAAGATCAATGAAAGCCATTGCCGTTCGGCCAGGACAAGCCAACAGCGTTCACCTTAACGAACTTGACGAACCACAACTCGACTCCGTTCCCGACGGACGCGGCGTGAAGGTTCGGGTTTTGAAGGTGGGTGTTGATGCGACTGACCGTGAGATCAACGACGCTCTCTACGGCAACGCGCCGAAGGGCTATGACTTCCTGGTTCTGGGGCACGAGTGCTTTGGGATTGTTGAAGAGGTCGGTGCGAATGTGAAGAAGGTGCAGGTTGGCGACTACGTGACTTGCACCGTCCGTCGGCCGGGTGGTTCGATCTATGACCAGATTGGTCGGAGCGATATTAGTAGCGAAGAAGAATACTTCGAACGCGGCATTAATCTGCTGCATGGGTATCTCACCGAGTACTTCGTGGACGACGAAGAGTTTATCGTTCGCATGCCGGTTGGTCTGAAGCACCTGCACGTGCTGACGGAACCAATGAGCTGTTCCGCGAAAGCTGTCGAACAGGCATTCGAAGCGCAGAAGCGGTTGCAGGTTTGGGAACCGAAGATTGCATACGTTACCGGAGCAGGGCAGATTGGCCTGCTGGCGACGTTGATTCTTCGACTGCGTGGCCTGGAAGTTTACACGCTTGCCCGTGCTCCGAAGGAAGGCAACATTAAGGCGGAGATCGCCGAAGGCTACGGAGCTCACTACGTCAGTACGAAGGAAACGCCAATTCACGAGTTGGCGAAGCAGGTCGGCAAAGCGGATCTGATCATCGAAGCGACTGGTAGTTCGAAGGTTGCGTTCGAGTGCATGGAAGTCACCGGTCACAACGGAGCCGTCGTTTGGACAAGCATTACGGGTGGAAAAAACAGAAGCGAAGTTCCGTCTGATTTGTTGAACCTCGAGTGGGTTCTCGGCAACAAGTTGTTGCTTGGTTCAGTGAACGCGAACTTCCGTCACTTCGAGAGTGGGATCGCAGATCTCGCTTTGGGTGAAGTCACCTGGCCTGGCGTGACAGAGAAGATTTTGACTCACCCGGTTGATGGCTTGGAGAACTACGCGGAAATGATGCGACTACTGGTCGAGGACAAAGACGCGTTGAAGGTTTGGGTCGACATCGCAGAAGGGTAAACGTCTGTAGGCCGCGACCAAGCGAAGCGCAGTTCCGGCGTACTGCCGGAGCTTCGTTCCTCGATCCGGCCTACGACTGGTCATCGCTAAGTGCTTAGGAAATCGAATGATCCCCGAATCAGAGAAAGCTAACGCTGACTCGTCGGAGGTTGTTGATTCCACGTCTGAGCAACTAGCGGACATCGACGAAACGAAAACTGTCGAGCAACCTGAACCGGCACAAACTGAGGAATCAGATCGCTTTACGTTGAGTCGTTCGGATCAAGCAGTCGCCATCGCACTGGCTGCCATTGTCATTGTGCTGATGGCTCTACAATGGGCGAGGCTAAGTGGTTGGGGCGTGGAGCCGATTGAGATTGGCGAACTACCTCCGATTGCGAACGACTTTCGCCTCGATATCAACGACGCGACTGCGATTGAATGGTCGCAGCTGGATGGCATCGGCGAAGTGCTCGCAGATCGCATTGTTCAGGATCGAACTTTAAACGGCCGCTTTGAATCTATTGAGGATCTGTCGCGTGTTGACGGCATTGGTCCGCAGACTTTGGAACGAATTCGCCAGTGGCTGACAGTCAAGCAGATCGATTGAACCCGGAAAAATCCAGTCGCGAGCGCTTTGCGAAGTACCGCGATGATGTTCGGGAAGACAAGCTGCCCAAGGGCGGCAGCTTCCACGGTCCGGTCGACAACCGGCCGAAGAAGCCTCGGCAGCGATCTGCCTTCGGGTTGATGAAGAGCTTCTTCAATCTCGCCGGTCCACACCGCTGGTCTTTGTTCTTCTCGCTGATCATGTTGACCGTTGCGACGGGGCTCGCCCTGGTTCCACCGGCCGCGACAAAAGTGGTGATCGACAACGTCATCAACGAAGCACCGCTCCCATCGTTCGCTCAATCGATTGTTGGTGACATCAGTCGGCGCCGATTGTTGACGTATGTCGTTGTGGGTGTCTTTCTGATTTCGACACTGAAATTGTTTGTTGGAATCTGGGGGCGTTGGATTGCAACGCGGACGACAAAACGGATCCAGCTTCTTGTCCGAAAACGCGTATTCGAACAAGCGGTTCGGTTGCCGTTGAATCGCGTTCAGGAAATTCGATCGGGCGGTGTCGCCAGCATCCTGCGGGAAGATGGTGGAAGCGTTGGCGATCTAGTGTTCGGCATGCTTTACAACCCGTGGCGGGCGGTGGTGCAGTTGACGGGAAGCCTCGCGATTCTGGCTTGGGTCGATTGGAAGCTACTCGTCGGCGCGGTCATCTTGCTGCCATTGGTGTTCTTTACCCATCGGACGTGGATCAGCCGTATCCGTCCACAGTTTCGTCAGGTTCGCAAGCAACGGGAGAACATTGACGGGCAGGCGACGGAAATTTTCGGCGGCATGCGTGTTGTCCGCGCGTTTGCTCGACAGCGGCGTGAAGGCTCTCGGTTCATGACCGAGAACCACTACATGGCGCGGCAGGAGCTATTCGTGTGGTGGTGGTCACGAATTGTTGAGCTGATTTGGGAAACTCTCATCCCGGCAGCCAGCGCAGCGCTGTTGCTGTACGGTGGGTTCCAGGTTCTCGACCAGAAGTTGACGCTTGGCGAACTGATGATGTTCATGACTTACTTGCTGATGTTGCTAGGCCCGCTGGCAACGTTGGCACAGAGTGCGACTTCGTTTCAAAACAGTTTGTCTGGGCTCGATCGTGTTCTCGACTTGCTGGAAGAACCTCGTGAGCTTCCGCCCGGTCCGGTTGTGGTTCCTGTCAAACGCGAACGGGTCGAAGGTGCAATGTCGTTCCGAGATGTGAGCTTCACTTATCCAGGTGCAGCCGAGTCGGCGCTAGAAGGCGTGGACCTCGACGTGCGGGCAGGGCAGATCATCGCCCTTGTTGGCCCGAGCGGGGCAGGGAAGACGACGCTGTGCAACTTGGTGGCCAGATTCTATGACCCGAGTTCTGGTTCGATTTCGCTGGACGGCAGAGACCTGCGCGAGATCAATCTTGATCACTTTCGAAGTCTGCTTGGCGTTGTCGAACAGGATGTGTTCCTCTTTGATGGTTCTGTCGGAGCGAACATCGCGTACTCTCGACCGGAAGCGTCTGTTGAAGACTTGCGTCGAGCATCCGAAATGGCGAACGCTTTGGAATTCATCGATCGGATGCCAGAGGGCTTCAACACGATCATTGGCGAGCGTGGCGTAAAGCTTAGCGGTGGTCAACGACAACGAGTCGCCATTGCTCGTGCGATTCTGGCAGATCCGAAGATTCTGATTCTTGATGAAGCAACCAGCAACCTGGACACTGAAAGCGAACGGCTGATTCAGCAGAGTCTCGAAGAGCTCATGCAAAACCGAACCTCGTTTGTGATTGCTCACCGATTGAGCACAATTTCGCACGCCGATTTAATCATCGTGATCGACCACGGCCGGATTATTCAGTCTGGCACTCACGATCAACTGATGGAATCCGGCGGCCGCTATCGCGAGATGGTCGAACTGCAAACCAGCATGGGTCAGCCGGTTAAGTCAGAGTCCTGAACTGGTTCGGCGGCTCGCGTCCGATCGGTATGCAAGGCCGTCTTTGGTTTTTCTGTGCCCATACTCGACGTCTTTGCGGTAAGAGGTCTGGTAGGTGTTGATCTACGGGGGCTCAAATGGAAACAGAATCACGTGCGTTGAGCGGTTCCGGACAGCCAAAGAGGTATGGCTATCGGATAGTGGTTGCAACTACGGGCGTCCTCGTCTTGCTGTGTCTTTGTCTCAGTGTGTTGCCATCGGTAGATTCTCATCCGGCGTCAATGAGAACGCAGTGCAGGAACAATCTGAAACAGATTGGCCTCGCTTTGCACGACTACCACGACGAGCACGGTTGCTTTCCTCCTGCTTACACTCAGGACGAAAACGGTCGGCGACTTCATAGCTGGCGAACGCTGATTCTGCCCTACATGGACCATGGGCGTCTGTTCGAGCAAGTCGACTTGTCTAAGCCGTGGGATCATCCCGCCAACCGAGAGGTGCGCAAACAGTGTCCGGCCGCGTACCGATGCCCGAAGGCGGAGCTAGCCGCTGGGCAAACCAGCTATAAGGTTGTCGTTGGAAAGGACACGGTGTTTCCTCGGAACGGGCAGACGCGGAGCATTGACGATATTGCAGACGGAACCAGTTTCACTGTTTGCGTTGTTGAGACTACTGCCGATCATGCCGTGCATTGGATGAATCCACGCGGTGATGACGCTCTCGAATTCCTCAGTGTGCTACCCGACTCGCCAGATCTTGCGCATACCAACGCCCTTTTCGTCGATGGCTCGGTGGACTCACTGACCAGTCCCACACATACAAATGTGCTTGCTGCGTTAACGACGATTTCGGGCGGTGAAGAGTTGGACTACGCCGATTGGGAGTGAGCGGTTTGCGAGACCCGGTGTGTCTGGCAATAATCGGGTTCTCACCTAACCACGACATTCACCTCTCGGAGTCCCACCATGCGGCGCTTTTGCGTTCTTGCGGCGATCAGTCTGCTCGTCCCGGTTTCAGTCAATGCTCAGGAACTGAAGGTTCCTGATGGGTTTGCACCGTTATTCAACGGGAAGAATCTTGACGGCTGGCACGGGATGAATCCGCACTCGGTCGTGAAGCTTGACGATCACCAAAAGGAAGCGGCGATCATCAAGCAGCAGAAAGACTTCGTCGCACATTGGTCGGTTGAGAACGGCGAATTGGTGAACGACGGCAAAGGGCCGTACTGCTCGACGGATAAGGTTTACGGCGACTACGAACTTCTTGTCGAATACAAGACGGTTGCAAAAGCTGACAGTGGCATTTACCTGAAGGGTAACCCACAGGTTCAGATCTGGGACTACACAGACGAAGGTAAATTCAACATCGGTGGCGATAAGGGTTCGGGTGGGTTGTGGAATAACTCGGCCGGAGCACCGGGCAAAGATCCAGTCACCAGCAATGGCAAGCCGGCTGATAAACCGTTTGGCGAATGGAACTCGTTCCGAATCGTTCAGATCGGAGCTCGGACAAGTGTTTGGCTGAACGGTCAACACGTCGTCGATCACGCGTTGATGGAGAACTACTGGGACCGCAGTCAGCCGTTGCGTCGCAGGGGTGTTGTTCGATTGCAAACACACGGCAACGAGATTCGATGGCGAAACATTTTCATCCGCGAGATCGGTACTAAAGAAGCAAACGAGATGTTGGCTTCAGCTCACACAGATGGGTTCCAGCCGATTTTCAATGGGACGGATTTCACCGGATGGCAGGGAGCGACTGATAACTACGAAGTCGACAACGGGGCGATCCGCTGTAGGAAGGGGAAGGGCGGAAATCTCTTCACCGAGAAAGAATACAGCGACTTCGTGGTTCGTCTGGAGTTCAAGCTGCCACCCGCCGGTAACAACGGACTTGCGATTCGATATCCAGGCAAAGGCAATCCAGCGTACGACGCGATGACCGAACTGCAGGTTCTTGATTCCGAAGATAAGCGATACGCGAATCTGGACAAGCTTGGGCGTCAGTACCATGGTTCGGCCTACGGCATGATGGCTGCGAAACGTGGCTACCTACGAAAAGTCGGTGAGTGGAACTTCCAGGAGGTCACCGTGAAGGGTTCGACCATCAAGGTGGAACTCAACGGTAGCGTGATTATGGACGGCGATCTCAGCAAAGCCCGCAACTTCATGGCCAATAGCCCGCATCCGGGCAAGGACCGAAAGAGCGGATTCTTTGGGTTTGCGGGACACAATGACCCGGTTGAGTTCCGAAATATCAGCATCAAGGAACTGTAGGCCTTAGTTCTATGGGGATCCGACGTCCCGCATTTCGCGATCGTTGCCCCCCGCACAGCCCCGAAACCCGCTGAGATCAGTGATTTCCATTGATCTCAGGGGGTTCCGTTCTTCCATAACCGGGCCATCTTGTCTAAAAATATGCAAGGTCTGGTGTCTGTTTTCTGTCGACACCTTAGAGGCAGTGAGATTTTCGTTCGGCGGCGGGTTCGTCGGGCTGGAATTTCTGTAAGTCCGCAGCTTTTCACAGTTTAGATTCAGGAGAGATTCATAGCTCAGCCACGAATGAATTCCCAAATCCGCATCACGCCGATTCGTCTCGTTGACCAAAACGGAGACATGGTCGGAGTCGTGGAGACCCCCGAAGCGCTCAAAATGGCGCAGGAAGCGTCTCTGGATTTGGTTGAAGTCAGCCCAGAAGCACGCCCACCCGTTTGCAAGATCATGGATTACGGGAAAATCCAGTATAAGAAGAAGAAGCAACAGGGTACGGGTAAGAAGAAGACACGACAGCAGCAGCTCAAGCAGATCCGACTCCGAGCGAAGACGGGACAGCATGACATTGACTTTAAAGTCAAGAAGGCGCGAGGCTTCCTTGAACGCAAAGACAAAGTCAAAGTAAACGTGCTATTCCGCGGACGCGAGAATGCTCACCACGACCGTGGTCGCGAGATGCTTCTTGAGATTATCGAGACGCTGGAAGACATTGCGATTGTCGAGAAACCGCCAGGAATGGAAGGTCCTCGATCAATGTCGATGACAATGATTCCCATTTCGAAATAGACCGACGTCGGCCGAAGCGTGTCGAATAGCCGGCCTTGATTCACGCGGAAGCTACTCTAAGTGGCTTCCGCGTTTTTTTGTCCACTCTGATCCGCGACTGTACGAACTTCTAACAGTACATCACCCCAAAGTCCGCACGTTGTGTCTTCTGGCAGGGCTTCGAAATCCAAGGCGACCTCTAAGAGGTTCCCTGATTGGAGCAGCGGTGAGATGTCGAACTCCGCCGGACCGCCGGGCAGGCTGCCAAGCTTTTGTTCGTTGACCGTAACCGACCCAACGCCGCCGTATCCAGCGAAGACCACAAAGACGCGTTCAGATGGTTCCAACTCGGCGATCCAATTGAACTTTCTTGTAAGTCGTACGGAAGTCTTCGGGCCAAGCCATTGTGTAGGCAGTTTTTGAGTGCCCTCGGTTCCTTCTGAATCAACAAACTGCCAGGGACCACGGAGGCGTATTCGATACGGTTCGCTCATTGTGCGTTCAACAGTACGTGGGTTTACTTCCAACGACCGGGAATGACCGAACTTGTTGCGAAGTCTCGGATGGGCGGTTTCAATTGTCGCATGTGAGACTAAAATCCGGAATCAGGTTTAGTTGTATCAGAAGGAGTAAAACCGTGTCTCGTGTTCTTTTGACGATAGCAGTTTCCGCGACTTTGGTTGCGCCGACTTTGGCGCAGGACGTGAAGAAACAAAAAGTCGTTCTCGGCAGCGCTGAACTCGTCGCCGGAATTCCGGGAGTCGGGCTACTCACGAATAAGCAGATCGAAAAATGGTTGGCGAACCCAGCAAACCATCAGGTTCTCGACTTTGACCTGCCGCTTGGGATGAAGGCCGGAATTAGTCAGGTCAAAGGGATCAAGAAGAACCCGTTGACACGTGCGAAGATTGAACTTGGCCGACAACTGTACTTTGACACTCGGCTTTCGAAGAGCAACACAGTCAGTTGTGCCAGCTGCCATCATCCAGACGAAGGGTATGGACGTCACACCGATTTTGGTGTTGGCATCGATGGTCTCAAGGGCGGTCGAAACTCGCCGGTCAGCTACAACCGAATTCTCAGTGACTTGCAGTTCTGGGATGGACGAGCTGACTCTCTGGAAGCTCAGGCAGTTGGTCCGATTGCGAACCCAATCGAAATGGGTAACACGCATGAGAACGCTGTCAAGACGGTCGCTGGTATCGAAGGCTACGCGATGCAGTTCGCGAAGGTTTTTCCAGACGGCGTGAACATCGACAACATCGGAAAGGCAATTGCGTCCTTCGAACGAGCCATCGTTACCGGTCCTTCACCGTACGACTATGTCGATGCTTTCCAGCCGTTCGCTGAGATGGATGAAGACGACCTCGCCGACCTCGAAGAGGATGACGAAGAGCTGTTTGCGAAGTACAAGGGGCTCAAGCAAATGATGCGAGAGAACCCGATGTCGGAAAGTGCGATGCGTGGGATGAAGTTGTTCTTCAACAAGGAAGTCAACTGCTCAGCATGTCACCTCGGAGCGAATCTGGCTGACGAGAAGTTCCACAATCTTGGTATCGGTATGGAAAAGATTGGCGAAGACACCGACTGGGGACGCTTCGTCGTTACCAAAAAAGAAGAAGACAAAGGCGCGTTCAAGACGCCAACCATCCGGAACGTCGCTTTGTCTGGTCCCTACATGCACGACGGCAGCCTGAAGACGCTCGAAGAAGTTGTCGAGCACTACGCGAAAGGCGGAACGCCCAACAAGTGGCTCAGCGACAAGATTCGCAAGTTCAAAGCGACACCGCAGGACAAAGCGGACCTCGTTGAATTCATGCGAGCATGCACCGGTTCATTCCCGCGTGTGTTTACCGGACGTTTGCCTCAGTAGGCTTGGTGGCAAAACTGAATTCACGTCGGGGCGGTTGACCTTTCAACCGCCCTTTTTGCTGCGCTCAATGAGAAGTGAGATCACTACTGGCCATCGTTGGTTTTGCGTACTTGGAAGCCCAATTATGAAGGGTTCGACATACTTGGGGGTCGGCCAGTAGCGATACGAAGTGCTGAATTGCTGGTGTGTTCGCACGACTTTTCGGGATGACAAATTCGTACTTTTCATCCCGTACGGGAATGAAGCCAAGACCGTATTCTGAAGCGACCGTTCGAATCGCGATCCCCCAATCCGCGCGGCGTTGGGATACTGCAGCGCAGACAGCGTTGTGGGAACGCGTTTCGATGGCGTAGCCGGCCGGGCGGGCGCCATTGAGTATTTGATCGGCAATGACGCGTGTCCCGCTGCCTCGGTTTCGGTTCACCATGATGCAGTCGGTGTTGGCGAGGGCGGCAGCGATGTTTTCTTCGAGTGGCTTTAATGGATCGAAACGTGCGTCGTCTGGTCGGAAAACAAAGCCCTGTTCGCGGGTGTAACCGGGGATAAGCGTGACATCACCGTTCAGCCACGCTTTGTTGTATTCGCCCGTTGCTTCGTCCAGCAGGTGGGTTCCGGCGATGTCGCAATCGCCGCGTTTGGCGGCTTGCACTCCGGCGAGACTGCCGACGTGGAGAACCTTCGTTGTGAAGCCTGCTGCATGCATTTCGCTCATCAGCACATCGACGCCGCGGCAATGACTGCCAATGAAGACCAAATCGGCGGGCTTCAGCGAATCGGACAGCAGTGTTACTGAGACAGGCGAATCGGCTTCGACAATTTCCATGTTCTGGTCGATTGCGATGAACCCGTCCGCCTTACTGAAAGTGGTAACGGATCCTGAACCCTTCCCCATCGGATACGCGACAAGATCGCCGTCAGTGTGTCGGATCAGATGCACGAGCAGATACTCGGTTCGACCCCGCACGGAGTTTACTCTTTGAGCAAGCCGTGCCGTCATCGTCGCGCGGTCAGGCTGGCGGATTCCGGCGAACGCGCGAATGACTGGTGCGACGAATTCGTGAAAGGTGAACACGGCTGATGTGGGGAAGCCAGGTAGTACAACGATTGGCCGCCCGTTTTCGACAGCGAGGCAAACGGGCTTGCCCGGTTTCAACGCGACACCGTGAGCGAGAATGCCGGGATTTGAGAATTCAGAAACGATGCGATAGCAAAGGTCTCCGTCGCCTTTCGATGTTCCACCCGACAGTAGAACGATGTCGCAATCGGAGGCCTTGGCGATCGCATCGCGAAGCTGTTGTTCGTCATCTCGGACGACGCCAAGTGGCACCGGTTCACCGCCAGCTTCGATGATCGCGACGGAAAGTATCGCTTGGTTCGAATCGTAAACACAGCCGGTCGGAAGAGCTTCGCCTGTTGAAATGATCTCGTTACCCGTCGAAATGACTGCGACTCGCGGTTTGCGGAAGACCTCGACAGTCGAGCGCCCGATTGCCGCCAGCATTCCAATCTCGCGCGAAGTGAGTTGTTCGCCTTTTCGCAGGACGAGTTCGCCGAGAGCGATGTCGGTTCCGGCATACGAGATGTTGGCTCCCGCCGCGATGGCTCGGGTGACCACAAGCTGGCCATCGACAACATCTGTGTCTTCCACCATCACAATCGCATTCGCACCGCGCGGGACGACGGAACCGGTGGCGATTTGCGTTGCGTGTCCAGCGGTGACGGACACGTTTGGAGCAATTCCCGGAGTCAGACTTCCTGAATTCAGCGCGAGCGTGACTGGCGTTTCTTCAGTCGCGCCACTGGTATCGCTGGCGAGAACTGCGAAGCCATCCACGTTCGATCGATCGAATGCTGTGACATCGACACCGCTGGTGATGTCGGACGCCAGCGTTCGTCCGAGAGATTTAACTAACGGAACGATTTCGGTTCCGATGGGTGCCATGTTGATCGCGGACTGAAGCCGTTGAGTGGCTTCGTCCCGAGTGACGACATCGAGGAATTGGTTTTGGCGTGGAGTGGTCACTATTCTCTGTCGGTTGTTTTGGTCGGGGACTCCGAAGGGCCGAGGTCTTTGGCTTGAACCAGTTCACGCCCTAGTCTGAACATTTCAAACACCATCTCCAGACGCCTCGCTATTGCGTCGGCTGACATATCTACTTCAGGCTTACTCATCGGACTGATTGTCCAGACTAAGGGTTTCCAGGTCGATCTGATCTTGTGGTCGGGCCGAGATCCGCTTGAGGTGCGCTAGGCCTTCCCTTGAGACGCAGTGAAGGGTTCGGTCTCGCCCTACCAGCAAAATGTCGAGTGTTACGCGATCGGTTTCGATCGCGGCAGGTAGACGGCGGAACTCGATGTCACCGGCTGTTGTATTCAACTGCATCGGGATAGTGAAACCGATTGGCTTCACGGCTTCCAACGTTTGGTCAATGTTGTCCGGCTCGATGAGTAGGTCAATGTCCTGAGTAAAACGGGGGTGGCCATGAATGGCCAAGGCCAGACCGCCGCATAGGGCATACTTGATCTCGGCTTGCTCAAGCTGCTCGGTGATTCTAGCCAGGTAGTCGCCAAGCTCGGTTTGCGGACCAGTCATTAGATCTGTGACCACTAATATCGGAAAACTGTGACTTCGGATCCTGCACCATAACCTTCGCTGCCAGCCGGTACGATGACAAATCCATCTGCGCGGGTGGTTGAGGATAGGATGGAAGCGCCGCTAATGGCAATTGGTTCGCAGTCGGAACCGTTGAGAGCGACACGGCAGTAGTCGAGTCGGCCGACGATGGAACTGATCTTTCGTGTGAGCTTCGCGGTCACGATTTCGCGCGGCCACTCACCGTTTCGACCGCCCAGTTTTCGAATCGCTCGGCCGGCGAAGAAGTCGTAGGCGCAGAGGCATGAGACGGGGTTGCCGGGGAGGAGAAAAACGAGCGACGAACCAACTCGGCCCAGGCCGGTGGGACTGCTGGGACGCATGGCGATTCCGTGGATGGCAAGTTCCCCTTCTTCAGCGACGATTTGAGGGGCGAAGTCTTCTGCACCGACGCTCGATCCGCCGCCGACGAGGATGACATCAACGTCGCCGGTTGTGAGTGCGTCTCGGATCGCCGCTTCGGTGTCTTCGACTCGAACGGTCGATTCGAGGAGTGCTCCGTCGCGTTCAACGAGCGCGGACAGGATGGAAGTGTTTGCGTCGAAGATCTGGAATTCGGTTCGGTCTGAGCCGGGAACGGCGAGTTCGTTGCCAGTGGTGACGATGCGAACTCGAGGTCGGCGTACGACGGTCACGTCGCCAGCGCCGAGGGACGCGATGACGCCGAGATCCTGTGGGCGAAGAATGCGGCCTGCCTTCAGGACGACAGTTCCGTCTTTGATGTCTTCGCCAATGCGGCCAACATGTTTGCCCTCGGGAAGTGGCAAAGTGATTTCAACGTTGTCGTCGTTCTCCGTTGTGTATTCGACCGGAACGACTCCCGTTGCGCCCGCAGGCATTGGAGCGCCAGTCATGATGCGAATGGTTTGGCCAGATTTGACGGTTCCATCAAACGGCACGCCCGGCATGGATTTGCCTACGAGCTTGAATGGCAGTGGGCTGTAGTCCGAAGCCCCGGTGGTTTCTTCGGCGATGACTGCGTAGCCGTCCATTGCAGAGCGTTCGAATGGCGGCACGTTCATCTCTGCGACGAAGTCCTCTGCCAGAATGCGTCCGACAGCACGATCGACGGCAATCGTCTCCCGCATGGGGTGGCTGGACTGAGCCTGTGAAGGAAGCCCCGGGGTTTCGCTCGTGCTTCGTTCCAACCCCGGCCACCCTGGGTATGTTGTCGCAGCGTCGATCCATGCCAGCGCGTCTTCGACGGTTGATCGAGTCGCGAATCCTCGCATACGCACATCGCGCGGGTTGTTGGTGGGTTTGTTCATTCGGGCTGATCGGGCAGGGGAAGGCCGGCGGTTTTGAGGGCTGCTCGGTAGTCTTCCGGTGTGTTCATGTTTTGCAGCGAACGCAATTCCGGATCGTAGCGTCGCATGGAGTCGGCCTCGACCACATTTGCATTGCATTTGTCGAGCAGAAAGATTGGACGTAATTGTTCGTCATCAACAAGTTGCCGGACGATTGGAGCGATGCGTGTTCGATAAACGGCGCCCATTGGGTGGAAGTGTTTCTCACCTTTCACGATCGCAATGTCGTGGTTGCCGACTTCGCTAATCAGGCCTTGCACGTACGCGGCTTCGAGGAACGGTGCGTCGCAGGACGAGACAAATACGGCATCGGCTTCACTGGACAGTTGGGTAACCCCGGTGGCGATTCCGGATAGCGGTCCAAGGTCGGGTTGTTCGTCGCGAAAGATACGGACGTCCTCCGAGAGCGTTGGCATGGGCTGATTCACTGCCGCAACGACGCCGACGACGTCGCAAACCGTAGTCACAACGTCAACAATGCGCTGCAGTAAGCACTGCTGTCCGAATGGCAGCAGGTACTTTGGTTGTCCCATTCGCTGGCTGCGTCCACCGCAGAGAACCAGGGCGGCGGTCTTGGATTTCGTCAAGGTTTGTTCCGGTTTTCGCGGTGTGAAGCTGTGCGAACCGTATTGCCCTTGGCCGCATTTTTCGAGCGTTCGTATAATTTCGTGACGATCCGCAACAAAGGGGACAGGCACGTTGCCATGTTCATGGATCGAATGAATGGTCCGTTATGGTCGGCGCGAGCCAGTCCCCTTTGTTACGAATCACTTGGCTCGCCACGGAAGGCGACTCAATCCTAACGAAAGCATGGAGGCGCGATCGTGAAGAAGATTCTTATTACCGGAGCGGGTGGAGTTACAGGTGGTAATCTAGCGGCTGTTCTGGCTGGCCAGTTTGATGTCACGGCTACGAACTTCGAACGAACAACGATTGCCGGCTGCCGAAACCTCACGTGTCAGTTGGACGAATCGCTGGCTGTGCAGGTTCTCTTCTCGACGGTTGAACCCGATGTCGCGATCCACTGCGGTGCGTTCGCCGACAGTTCCTGGAACCGAACAGAAGTTGACGCCACTGAGACGCAAGTCGTTCGCAATCTCTGTAAGACTGCTGAAGCGATGAACTGCCGGTTCGTCATGGTGTCCAGCGACGCTGTTTATCGCGGACCATGGATGTTTCACACGGAAGATTCCGAATGCCGCGCAACAACGCGGGCTGCCAAACTTGCGAGGCAGTGTGAAGAACTTGTATTGGCTCTGACCAGTTCACTGATTCTTCGAACGAATGTTGTTGGTTGGTCACCATCGCGGGATCAGTTGGTTGAATCGTTCCTTGGCGACTTGATGGACGGAAACGAATTCGAGTTCGGTCACTTCACGACACCGATTGGTGCGACGCAGTTTGCAGGCGTCGTCGCGGACGCGGTCGCAGCTGAGCTTTCGGGGATCTACAACGTTGGCGGTGCTGAACGGTGTTCTCCGTACGGGTTCGCAAGCGTGTTGTCGAAGGAGTTTGAGTTACCGCTACCGATCTCGAGCGAGGCCGCCGCGCCGTTGGAAACGTCGCTGCGTTCGGCTGCGATTCGCGAGCGATTGTTCGTCGGATTGCCGACACTGAAAGGCACTGTGCGTCAGTTGTTCGAAGAGCACGACGACCGTGTTGCTGCGTTTGCAGGTGTCAGCAAACAAGCAGCTGCAGCCTGAAGTGGTTTAAAACGTTTGGGGCGTGTGCCACGTTACGGATGGCCAAAATTTGGCCATGGAGTTTTGCAAGTTGCGAAACGAGGTGTTGCTCAAAAGACGCGGTCGAAATCGAATCCGAATAAGCACCAGTCAGCAACAAGAACGGTCAGAACTGTAACCGGGATGAGTACGAAAGACACAAGCGACGCAACAATTCGATACGGTATCGAAACTGGTACCGCAATCGATGACGCAAGTGTAATGACTGGCGACGTTAGCAGTGCGAACGCATGCAGTGCGGTGAAGGTTCGGACAAAGCTTGGTTCCAACACCTGATCGATAAATGTTTACGTCAGGATCGGCAGTACGTTCTCAGATCCGTGTTGCACTTCTTTGGTGACGATCGAACCGAGCAGCGTCGTCGCGGTGCAGTCGTGGACTGAGATGTTGGCCATCGAGCCAGCAAGGCGTGGGTTCCCGTCAAAGACGACGATGCGATCGCAATCGGTCCGGCCGACAAGTTGCTTGGCGAGGGTTCCATCTGGTTCCGCTTTGACGGCAGATTTGCTGCGGCCTTCGACCAGAACTTCCACTTCGCGACCAATGAACTCGGCGTTGTCTTCTTCGCTGATTTCGTTCTGCAGATTCAGCATTTCGTTGTTGCGGCGTTTCTTCACTTCGTCAGGGATATCGTCCGGCCACATGTCGTTGGCCTTGGTGCCGCCGCGTTCGCTGTATTTGAAGATGAAGCTGTTCTTGAAACGGAACTCGCGAACGCAGTCCATCGTGCGTTGGTACTGTTCTTCGGTTTCGCCGCAGAAGCCAACGATGAAGTCGCTGGAAACAGCACAATCAGGAACGATGCGGTTGATGCGTTCCATCATCTCGCGGTACTGCTCGACGGTGTAACCGCGTTTCATCTTATGCAGGACGTCGTTGCAACCGTGTTGCAGCGGCACGTGCAAATAGCGGCAGACCTTCGGCAGGTCGTTGACTGCGTGCAGCAGGTCTTCGCCCATGTCACGCGGGTAGTTGGTGACGAACTTAATACGTTCGATGCCGTCGGTGTCGTGAATCTTATTCAGCAAATCGGCGAGCGTGTAGAGCTGGCCGTTTTCGGTGTGCTTGTAGCTATTAACGGTTTGCCCAAGCAGTGTGACTTCCTTGACGCCCTGGCCAGCAAGAACGCGAACTTCCGACGCGATATCCGAAGGCGATCTACTTTGTTCCGGACCGCGTGTCATTGGGACAACGCAGTAGGTGCAAAACTTGTCGCAGCCAATGACGATGCGGACGAACGCCTGATAATGAGATGGTCTCATCTCCGGATCACGCAGCGGATCGTAGCTGGTGAAACTGTGTTCGACTTCGGTTCGAGAACCGTCGCGACGCCCAAGGCTAACTGCCAGCTTGGGTTCGCGGTTGGTTCGAGCATCGCTGATCAGGTCTGGGATTTCAGCGAGTTGCCCGGTTCCGACAACCAAATCCACGTGCGGTGCGCGGTCGAAAATTTCTTGTTGGTCTTTTTGAGCCATGCAGCCCATGACACCGATGACCTGGTTCGGTCGTTGGCGTCGAGCGTACTTGAGTCGCCCGAGTGAACTGTAGATCTTGTGTTCGGCGTGTTCGCGAACACTGCATGTGTTGAACAGAACGGTGTCGGCGTTCTTTACATCATCGGTTAGTTCGTATCCCTGTTGACGCAGAGCGGCTACAACCAGTTCGCTGTCCAGCATGTTCATCTGGCAGCCGACAGTTTCGACGAAGAGTTTGTGATTGTGTTTTGGGTTGTTCATTTCGGGGCCTGTTTCGTCGGTGGGACTAACAGTTGATTTGGAATCGCAATCGTACCCAAGTCGACAGTCGGCTTATTGAGTTCGAGTTTAAGTTTGCCGGCCTTGGTGGTTACCGCGTCGCCGATTCGGATGGACTTAAGGTATCCACACTTTTCGTGCCAGAAGCGGAGGGTATGAGTTCCTTTGGGTAGCTTCGGGATGTGAAACCTGCCGTCGGCGTCTGTCTTTGCAAAGTAGGGGTTCGATCGGATGAGGATATACCCGCGCATCCATGGGTAGACCGAATCTCTGATGCTGACAGGTGCGGGTTCCTCAAGCCTATATCGCAGCTCAACTGAGCTGCCCTTGGGTAATAGTTGTCACTGTGGTTGATTCTTGATTGGGTTCATGCGTGGGGTGTACGTGATACCCGGGTCAGTGCTTCTGTGGAGGAGTGTTTGGCTTGTCCGAAGAAGAAGCACGTGTGGTTCGAAGCGGCCTTGCGTAAAGCGGAGTTCTACTTTCGCGTTGATATTCCGATCGTAGGACGGATGTGCCCCGACGCTTTTTCTTGAGTGCAGAAATACAACGACGTTTTGTACGCCGTTGTTCTTCCGGTTCACGACCAACGTTTCGTCTGGAACTGCAGACTGCTTGAAGAGCTCACGATCGCGAGTAATCGGTCGATTCACCGACGTCGGTGCAGTGCCCTGGAGCACGATGCGCCCCGTCAGGTCACACCACTTCGTCTCCTGAGCGAAGACAGAGCCAATACTCAGCATCACGGTGCACAACATGCTCACACGGCGCGTCATAGTCGATTACTCGCGAACGCGTTCGACATACTTACCTGTCTCAACGTCGATCTTTACTTTCTCGCCTTGGTTGATGAATGCCGGAACCTGAACTTCGGCTCCGGTTTCAACTGTAGCGTGCTTCGTAACGTTGGACGTTGTGTTGCCCTTCGCTGCCGGTTCTGTGTAGGTCACCTCGAGAATGACCTGCTGTGGCGGAGTCATCCCGATGAGTTGGCTATTCCAATACAACATGCCAACTGAAGCACCTTCCTGGAGGAACTTCATATCGTTCTCGATTTGTTCGGTCGGCAACGTGTGCTGTTCGAAGGATTCATTATCCATGAACACGAAGCCGTTACCGTCCCGGTAGGAATACACTCCGTCGGAACGGTGCACATCTGCCGATTCGAGGCTCTCACCGTTCTTGTAGGTTCGGTCAAGCAGAGTGCCTTTCACAAGGTTCCGCAGCTTGGTTCGGTAGAGGGCCTGGCCTTTGCCAGGTTTCTTGAACTCACACTCAATCATTTCGTGTGGGTCGTTATCGATCAGGACTTTGATGCCCTTCTTAAAATCGCTGGTGCTAATTTGCATCGGATTGGCTCTGTGTCAGCTGTCGTTGAGTCTGGTGACTGCGGAATGAGAAAACTGGATCTTCCGTGAAGATAAGTGGTTATGGTAACCGCGCCGGACTCTAACAAAACGCGGCATTCCCGTGAATCCTGACCCATTCAATGGTTGTGAGCAGGTCTGAAACAAGGGTACAATGCCGCTTCAACGCGAGTCCAACACGCTTGCCGTTTTCGACTCTGACGCGGTTTAAACCAGCGTCGAGTGCTCTTTGGCTCTGCACTTCTTAGATGCGAGCCCCCTCAGATTGAATTTCGACGAAGAAAGTACAGAAATGAGCAGCAATTTCCTGTTCACAAGCGAATCCGTAAGTCAGGGCCACCCCGACAAGGTCTCTGACCAGGTCTCTGACGGAATCCTCGACGCTCTGCTGGCTCAGGATCCAAAGTCACGCGTTGCTTGTGAAACGCTGTGCACGACAGACCTGATTGTTCTGTCCGGAGAAATCACGGCGAACGCGGAAGTTGACTTCGAAAAGGTGGCTCGCGATGTGGTTCGAGAAATCGGCTACACCAGCGATGATATTGGATTCAACGCTGATACTTGCGAAGTTCAGGTCCGACTACACAGCCAGAGCGCCGACATCGCTCAGGGTGTCGATGCAGATGGAGCCGGTGACCAGGGTTTGATGTTTGGCTACGCCTGTGATCAAACGCCAGAATTGATGCCACTTCCGATCGCGCTGTCGCATCGCATTATCAATAAAATTACCGAACTGCGCCACGCTGGAGCGGTGGACTGGTTGCGTCCTGATGCGAAGAGCCAGGTAACCGTTGAATACGTTGACGGCAAGGCTGCTCGGGTCGATGCGGTCGTCGTTTCTACTCAGCACGCTGACGGTGTCACTCAGGAAGAAATCAAGAATTGGGTCATCGACAATGTGATCAAGCCGTCATGTCCGGCAGGTTTGCTGGACGACAAGACGAACTACCACATCAACCCAACCGGCCGCTTTGTGATTGGTGGTCCTCACGGTGACACTGGTTTGACGGGCCGAAAAATTATCGTCGATACCTACGGCGGTTGGGGCCGACACGGCGGTGGTGCGTTCTCAGGAAAAGACTCGACCAAGGTCGACCGATCGGCTGCGTACATGGCTCGCCACATTGCGAAGAATCTGGTCGCATCAGGCGCCTGCGACGAATGTGAAGTGCAATTGGCCTACGCGATTGGTGTCGCCGATCCGGTTAGCATCAACGTAAACGAATGGGGAACCGGCAAGGTCCCTCAGGAGAAGTTGGTCGAAATCGTTCGCGAACTCTTCCCTCTGACCCCACAGGG
>JBGCDN010000370.1:0-3568 GCA_045105495.1 Planctomycetaceae bacterium | reverse complement strand
GATGCCGGTAGTCGTCCAGCGTAGTCGGTCGAACCAACGCCCCAATGTTGGCGACAAAAGCGCAGTTGCCGTCGTCGTAGAGCGACTCAATCTCCGGCATCGATGGATGCAAACCAAACTTGCGACCGTTCTTATCTGAGATCCTCAGCAGGTCTCCCCTATCCAAAGCCAACCCGCCATCGCGAGGGTTACCGCGTACCTCAGCGTAGTCGTTGTATTCGTTCCGCTCTCTTGGAACGAGTACGTTAAACGAATCGATACCGCCGAACAGAAAGATGCAGACCATTGCCTTGTAGCCGGGGTAGTCCGCCTGCGAACCGCTTGCCGCCAACGCCGAGTTGCTGGCCTTCAGGTTCAGCAGAGTCGACATGATTGCCCCGGACGTCAGCGCGGAGCAACCGCCGGCCGCTTTTACGAAGTCACGCCGAGTAACGGCGTCAATCTGATGGCGTCCAGTTGATGAGTTCACAGATAGCCCCGTGGTTATTCTGGTGTTGTTCGAGTGGAGTGGTTGACCAAAGTCGATTACCGAAAAACAGCTGACTGAGCGGACTGCAGCACACATTGAATCGCGGCATGAGTTCTCGCGGTGATGTCGTCCGTTTCTTCTGTCAGTGCGGCGATCAGTTCTTCTCGCACCGTCTCGCTCAGCATTCCGCGTGTAAGCAAGACGTCCAGATGGTCGACCAAGGCGCGCGGGTCACTGGCTAGTTCTTTTTCCTCAGAGAAATCCAACCGAAGCACGTTCTTGAACGAGTAGTTGCTGCTGCTGAAGAGCGTATGATTGGACGCCTCATTGATAATCTCAGACCGGTATCGGTTGGCTGTTCGATTCGCCGTTACCGATGTGTAGATCTCAAACTCGGGTGCGGAAAGAACACCGTTCGGCACAGCCTTTGAGGTCTTGTGACCCACGATATCGCCCGGTGGTTGGAAGTCTGGAAGATAGAAATTGAACACACTTGGAGACCGCAGAAACTGCTGAGACCAGTTGTAGCTCTGGCCTGAGATCATGAACCGACCGGTCGGATATTCGGTCGTCGCATTGAACCGTCGCAGGAACTGGGTGTAGCGAATAATGGGTTCCTGAAATCGCGAGTGTTCTGTCCCGCCGGACAGCACGTCGACAGTCCAAACATCGTCAGAGATTTTCGTGGTTCGCATCTTCAGGGCCAGCACAGACTTGTCCATCAAGATCGCCTTGATGACCGGCTTCATGTCACCGCGATTCTCCTGCCAGACCGTTGCAACACGTTTGATGTAGCCCCGCGATGGATTCGATTTGGTCAGCCGCTGAATAAGTCGTCGAGCCACAAACGGTGCAATGTTGGGATGAGTCGTCAGGTTGTCCATGGCGTCATTGATGTCATCCATTCCAGATTGACCAGCCGGGAGCACCTGCCCGTTGAGCAGTACCTTCTCGTCGGTGTCATGTTCGTCCTCCCACATGACCATGGATTTGAAAGAGTTATGAGGCCAGCCCCAGAAGTTGTCCTGATCCGCAGATGCAAGTCCCGTGAAGACACGCGCGAAGGCTTTGATGTCTTCGTTGTCGTAGGTCGGAATCAGATTGCCTTCGGTGTCGCGAAGGTACGTTCCGGTCATATCCATCTCGTACAGACCGATGGAAAACAACTGCATGACTTCTCGAGCGTAGTTCTCGTCAGGGAACCGATTGACGCGAGGGTCAGCCTTCCGATTTCGCATGTGACTTAGAAACTGCCCCATGCACGGATGCAGCGTCACATTCTTCAGAACCGCTCGATAGTTGTTGAACCCGCTACGCAACAGCAAGTCGTAGTAACTAAGTGGGGCGAGATAGTTTGGATTGCCGCTCAGGTCGATGTGACGTCCACCGAACATGGAATCGTTGATCACGCAAATCTGAAGCAGGGCGAACGCAACACGTTGTCGTAGTTGGTCCGGGGCCGCCATCGCAGCGTGCCAGAAAGCATGGTCTCGATAACGTTGAACCCACGCGTCTCCCTGCGTCGGATCGAGCCCGTCGTCGGCAATCATCTGAAGACTAAGCGGTACCAGATAGGTTGGTTTTTGCTTGAACTGACGATCAATCCACTGAGAAAACGCCTCGTTGGATCCGACCTGCTCCATTCGATCGACCAGCGCTTCTACCTCAACGCGGGTCGCTCCGAAGGTGGCGTTGTCGAGGAACCGGGTCGCTTTGATACGGCGTCTGACACGAGTCGCCTCGGCTTTGGAAGAGACTGTGATTTTCCCGCCAAGAGTCGGCGAGCAGTCGACCAAAAAGAAGGACGCAACGAGAAGGAGGCGAACATGCAGGCCCATTCAATGTCCAATCAGAGTTTCGCGAGATCAAACTCTTCGATCACGGGGTAGACCGGAGAAGTAGGTTGTAGCTCGAAGCCATCCGTCGCTAAAAAAGCCTACCTCCCTCCGAGGTGCTACGACCCGCCTTTCTCTCAAAGATCTGAAAGTAGTCGCAAGCACAGACGGGCCTTGCCGGTTTCATAGCTGGGCGTTCCCTCTCCGCTCGGGATCACACACAGTCGGCTGCCAACGCAATCAATCGCGGTTGGAGCGTAATCGAGGTAACATGTCGGCACCGGAAATCCAGTGTGAGGTGAAGCGTGTCGCGATGGTTGGTGCTGCTTTGGGTTCTTGTCGCTCCCGGATTCCTGCATGCTCAGGAAGACGATGATGATGACGACGACGAGCCCGTAACAACGCCGGGATTGGTGGGAACTTATTCATCGGGCGAGAAGTCGGTTCGCCGCCTTGCACCGGATCTGGTTGGAAAGTGGGAAGGTTCCCCGGACCCTCGATTAGTGTCAGGAGAATTCACCGCAAGCTGGACGGGAAACCTTTTGGTCCAACAGGCGGGGACGTATCGATTTCATGCGACGGTCGATGGAAATGTCGAACTCTCCGTGGATGGAAAGTCACTGCTATCCGGGGCGAACAGCGGCGGTTGGTTGAATAGTCCGCCAATCGATATTCCGTTTGGCGAACTACCTGTTTCCGTCAAATACGGCAGCCAGAAAGACGGCCACGGAGTACTCAAACTATTTTGGTCGTCGGATGCATTTCCGATTGAACCGATCCCTGCCCATCTCTTCTCGATCCCCAACGATGAAGCAGCTCTCAAGCTATCTGCGAAGGCAGCCCGATGGCACGACGCCCTGCGATGTGCGCGGTGTCATCGAGGGGAACAGTTTGAACTCCCCTCGGCTGGACCGTCGCTCACACGCATCCGAAATGCGATTTCCAAAGAATGGATCGTTCAGAAGTTGACGGTGGAACCGAAGGCAAGCGACCAATCGAAAATGCCGCACTTTGCGTTCACCGAAGCCGAAGCCGACGAAGTTGCTTCTTACCTGCTGTCGGTGGCTCAGCGGTTCAGACCAAAGCCAGTCAATCCGGGCAAGAATCCTGACGCAGATTCGACTGCGGGACAAAGACTCGTTCGAACACTTGGCTGTCTGGCCTGCCATCAAGTGAATGAAATCGGGACTGCTGGTGCGTACGCGGGTGGGAACCTTGCCGATGTGAAGACAAAACGATCGGTCGAGTGGGTTCACCAGTGGCT
>JBGCDN010000369.1:0-2858 GCA_045105495.1 Planctomycetaceae bacterium | reverse complement strand
GGTGCAAAGTATGTCATGCTGCCACAGGAAGACTTCAAAGACTACGAGAAGCCAGAACAAACGCTGCCTCGTATTCCTTACAAGTCTGGTGGCGACCAACGACAAAAATGGGAATTCGTCCAGACGGTCAAAGGCGAATACAAGCCGGGCACCATGTCGAACTTCGAATACGCTGGTCGTCTCACGGAAACTATCCTCGTTGGAAACCTCGCCATGCGAGCGGGCGAAGGTCAACGCATCGAATGGGATGCTAAGAACCTCCGCAGCACGAATGTCGAAGCTGTCAACAAGTTCGTCCACCGCGAATACCGAGAAGGCTGGGTTCTGGACCCCGCCACCAAGGTCAATGCCTAGGCAACTTTCAGTTGCATCGGTGTGCGGCAGCGGCGTTGGGACGGTGTTTCCTGATGGTGCTTCGCCGCATGCGAGGGTTCTCTCTTGTTGACTAACACTTGAGAACGCAAGATTTGCGAATGAGACCTGAGGCTCGGAGACAATTGTCTTCGAGCCTCTTTGCTTGCGCCCATCAGAACTCGTAACCGTCAGATGTGGACTTCGAAAGTTGGGTAAAAATACGCAGCCTCCCTGTTCTCTGAATTGGAGCGCAGTCTGGAACGCTTCGGGTCCGAAGTAACGGGAAGACGTGATTCCTTCGGACGGTTACACCGCATGCCGCAGATTCCGGTCATGGATTTGATGACTCGTCAAATCCCCACAGTCGTGGAAGACGCATCGCTTCAGGATGTGGCGATCGCATTACTGGAACAGGATGCCTCTGAGGTGTACGTCGTTAACCGTGGTGGTGTGCTGAAAGGTGTCATCCCCGACTACGAAGTGCTGAAGGCTCAGCTTTGCGGGACCGCTCCCGATACGTCAATCGCTAACATGGTCAGTCGGACGCCACAGACCATCGCGCCACAAGCTTCAGCGGTTGCAATTGCGAGTTTGTTCCGCGATGGATTTCGATCGGCTCTGGCAGTCATCGATCACCAAGGTCGGCTTATCGGCCAACTGAAACGCCGCGAAGTCATTTGGCTACTGACTATCATGGAAGACAGCGAAAGTACTTCCACCGACCCGGTTCCAGCCTCCGAGGAGAACCGCGTCCCCGAACCCAATTTCCTGCGCAAACGCCGAATTCTCGCTCAGCAAATCGCAAAAGAAGCAGCTCACCAAGACCTCCGCTAGCAAGCAGGCGTTCCGCTTGACCGGTGCGGCAGCTGCGTTGGGGTGGTGTTTATTGGACGGTGCTTCGCCGCATGGGTGGGTTCTCTGCTGTGTTCAGTGAGGAACCGGGTCCGATCACTCGCTATCATGATATTCGTTCACTGTTCGCCCAGACGTCGCTTACAGGCTTGCCCATGCCGTCACGTTTTCTTGCCCTGATCGTCCTTGTTTTCGCACAACAGCCATCACTTGCGGCAAGCGACCAGAATCCGACGTTCAACAGAGACGTAAGGCCAATTCTGTCGAAGAAGTGCTTTGCGTGTCATGGTTTTGATGCAAAGAATCGTGAAGCGGACTTGCGGCTGGATCAGGCGAAGAATGCATTCGCCGATCGCGATGGGCAACGAGCCATCGTCCCCGGAAACCTGGCCGACAGTGAAGCGTGGCGACGAATCACCTCGTCAGATCCAGACGAAGTCATGCCGCCACCCGATTCGCATGAACCGCTTTCAGCGAGCGAAAAAGACATCATCCGTCGCTGGATTCAAGCCGGAGCGAAGTACGAAGCACATTGGTCGTTCATCACACCAGGTAAACCTTCCGTGCCCAATGTTGCAGGCGTGACGAACCCTATCGACGCGTTCCTGCAGCAGCGTCTTCAAGAAGAGAACCTTTCCCCAGCGAGGCAAGCGAATAAGGCGTCGCTGGTTCGTCGAGTCACTCTCGACCTGACGGGTTTGCCGCCAACGAACACCGAAGTCGATGCGTTTCTGACTGATGGCTCGGAAAACGCCTTCGAAAATCTTGTACAGAACCTGCAGACCCGCGTGACCTACGGCGAACACATGGCCCGCTATTGGCTGGACCTCGCGCGGTACGCTGATACGCATGGGCTGCATTTGGACAACGAACGGTCGATGTGGCCTTACCGCGACTGGGTTGTTCGAGCAATCAACCAGAACGTGCCGTTCGATGAATTCACGCGTTGGCAATTAGCCGGTGATTTGCTTGAAAAGCCAACCCAGGAACAGCTGATTGCATCGGGGTTCAATCGCTGCAACGTCACCACCAGCGAAGGCGGCAGCATTCAGGAAGAGTGGATCTATCGGTACGCGGTCGATCGTACCTCAACCACAGCAGAAGTTTGGATGGGCCTAACCGCCGGCTGCGCGGTGTGCCACGACCACAAGTTCGACCCGCTGTCGACCAAAGAGTACTACTCGATGTACGCGTTCTTCCACAGCGCGGCGGATCCTGCGATGGATGGGAATATCATCGATACGCCGCCGATCCTGAAAATCATCGACGACGCCAACAAAGAACGCCTCGCCGAACTTGATAAGAAAATTGCATCGGTCGACCAGAAGATCGACAACGCAATCGCGAACACAAGCTATGTCGATCCGGCAAGTATGAATCCGGCACCAGCAAAGCAAACGGTCGAAGCGATTTGGTTCGAAGATGCGTTCCCTGCAGGGACCAATGTGACAGCAACCGGTGCTCCACTCCAGTTCGTGAAAAAGGGAGACGACGAAGTCTTCAGCGGACAGTTTGCGTTGAAGCGAAAAGCGGGTCAGGCGATTGCTCAGGATTTCTTCAACAAGGGTGCGACGTTTACGGTCCCGAAAGGCGGTCGATTTTCTGTCTACTGCTATATCGATCCGAAAGATCCGCCTGAATCCATCATGATT
>JBGCDN010000368.1:0-7028 GCA_045105495.1 Planctomycetaceae bacterium | reverse complement strand
TCGTGGAAACCCGGAGCAGATCGAGCAAATCCGGTCGGTTCTCAAAGATATCGGCGAAGATGGCATTCCTCGTCCGAAGAAGAGAGCCAACGATGGCACGATCCGTATCCCGCTCGGTGGCAGAGACCCAGATGAGTTTCTGGATATCTTCAAGTCGATGTGGCAGGGACCAAGAGCGAATCCAATCATCATTCGGATTCCAAGTGAATCCAGCCCAGTAAAGGATTCTATTCTTCCCGGGCGTAGATTGGATGAAGGGTTCCGCTCTGGAACAAAATCCGACGATGCAGCAAGGCAACCTGCGAAGTCTTTCCGTCGAACGACGACACAGACTGTTCAAGATCGTAACTACGCGTTCACTTCACTCTTTCAGGAAGGTGACGAGGGAGACGATCTTGTTAACCAGCTCAATTCACGTCTAAGCGGAACAGTGGAGACTCCACAGAGTGCCGGAGCAAGTGATCCGGAAAAGCCAGAGCTGCTGCTTACGGTTCAGGGTGACACTCTTGTTGTACTCTCGCGGGACGACGAGGCTCTCTCGCGAGCTGAAGAGATGATGGAACTGCTAAACCAAACCATGCCAGCTCAGAGTCGTTGGACTGTGTTTTACCTGACCTCCGCAGACTGCACTGAAACCGCGGCTATGCTGGAACAGCTGTTTCCAACGAGTTCGATTGGAACCGGAGCTGGTGGTGGAGACAGCATGTTGGGAAGTGTTGGTGCGGGGCTGAGTTCTTTTGGTAGTTCGCTGATGGACATGACCGGATTGAACTCAATCGGAACCGGTCCTCAAACTCTGCGAATCATTCCTGAGACGCGAAGTAACTCGTTGTGGGTGACCGGCCCCAAGTATCTCGTGAACCAGGTCGAAGCGATGCTGACCACTTTGGATCAGTCTGAGCTTCCGCAGTCGCAGCGTGAACTGCTGCCACGACAGGCGATTCACCTTAAGTACGCAAATGCCACGACTGTGGGCAACAAGATTAAGGAGTTGTTCAAGACCTACACCGAAGCCCAGAGGGCTCAGGGTGGTGGTGGAAACAATCCCCTCGCGATGATGATGGGTGGCGGCGGCGGTGGTGGGCAGAATCGAGGCACGCCGGTTCGTCTAAGCATCACGATCGATGAGAGCACCAATCGCATCTACTGTGCTTGTAGCAATCAGCTGTACGAACAGATTCGTGAAGTTGCTGAGGCGATGGATCGTGACACCCAACTCGCGAAGCCGGGAATCAAAGTTAAGGTCTTGAAGAATGCGAACGCTCTTGCAGCTGCTCGCATGATTCAGTCCATGATGCCACGGGTGACCGTCAATTCTGGTGACGGCAACAACCGGCGAGCCGGTTCGACGAACTCGACTTCACAAGACGCGGCTGCGAAGGCTGCAGCAGACCGTGCTGCAGCGTTTCAGCGAGCTGCTGCCGCTGGAGCCTTTGGTGGCCGAGGTGGTGCAGGTGCACGCGGTGGGAACACGGGTCGTGGTACCTTCGGCGGTGGTGGCCGTGGTGGTGGCGGCGGAGGCGGTCGCGGCGGACGTGGTCGCTAGTCGCCCACGCGTCACAGGATGAAGGCAAAAGCCCGGTACTCTTTTTCTCTTAGTTAGCCACTCATGGATATCGGACAAATACTCGTTCAAAACGGTGTGATTACCGATGATCAGCTCACGGTCGCCAAGGATGCCGCGAACGGCAATGGTGGCCGGGTTGATCGTACGGTTATCAAACTGGGCCTGGCTTCTGAAGAAGACACTCTTCGTGTTCTCTCTGAAGAATTCGGCATCCGATACATCGACCTGAAAGAAGTTACTGTCGATGAAGAACTGCTCATGCAGTTCCCAACGACTGCAATCTTTCGGCACTCAATTCTTCCGCTGCACAAAAGCAATGGTCGTGTCGTTGTCGCGACTGGCGATCCGCTGGATCTGAACGGGCTGGACGAACTGAGCTCCGTTAGTGGCTTTCGTCTTGAACCAGTGGTTACCCGAAGTGACGAGCTGGATGCTTTAATCAAGGCCCGGCTTGGCGTTGGCGGCGACACAATTAACGCGATGGTTCAGCAGCGGGCCGATGACGGTGTCGAGCTGCTGGAAGAACTGGACGAGGTCGATAGCGAACTCGCTGAAGATGCGTCCGCTCCGTCAGTTATTCGGTTGGTGAACGAACTGCTGATCGAAGCACTGGAGATGCAGGCTTCTGACGTTCACATCGAACCGTCCGAACAAGGTTTGACCGTGCGGTTCCGTGTTGACGGAATGCTGCGGGTTCAGCCGGTTCCACCCGAGATTAATCACTTTTACTCGGCGATTGTGACGCGACTCAAAATTATGTCGCACCTCAACATTGCTGAGAAACGTCTACCGCAGGACGGCCGAATTAAGCTGCGAGTTTCAGGTCGAGAGATCGATGTTCGTGTCTCTGTCATCCCGATGATTTTCGGCGAAGGCATCGTGATGCGTATTCTCGACAAGGACAAGATGGTCTTCAATCTGAAGGCCGTTGGTATGCCAGATAACATCTACGAACCGTTCAACGATCTCATCAGCAGTCCGCACGGTATTGTTCTGGTAACGGGTCCAACAGGTTCAGGTAAGTCGACTACGCTGTATTCAGCGTTGAATGAAATCAAGAATCCAGACACCAAGATCATCACCGTTGAAGACCCGGTTGAGTATCACAGTAATGGTATTAGTCAGATTCAGGTTCACTCACGAATCGGCCTGACATTCGCCGCCGGACTGCGAAGTATTCTGCGACACGACCCGGACGTGATTCTCATCGGGGAAATTCGAGACAACGAAACTGCTCAGAGTGCGATTCAAGCTTCTCTTACGGGACACCTTGTCTTCAGTACGCTGCACACGAATGATGCTCCAAGTGCATTCACTCGGCTCATCGACATGGGGGTCGAACCTTACCTGGTTGCGAGCACAGTGGAAGGGATTTTGGCTCAGCGATTGGTCCGTCGATTGTGCAAGCACTGCAAGGTTGAGATTCCCTCCAGCGGTGTGGAGCTGCCCGATTACCACGGTGACTGGCCCGAAACCATTTGGCAGGCTGGTGGCTGCAGAGAATGCCGTGATACGGGATACTCAGGACGAATCGGTATCTACGAACTTCTGCGGACTGATCCCGAAATGAAAAATATGTGCGCTGAAAACGTCAGTGCTGGTGATATTCGAAATCACGCACTCAAGAAGGGCATGATTTCCCTTCGCGGGAGCGGGCTGGAGAAGGTTGCGCTGGGGATTACCAGCCTTGAAGAGATCATGCGAGTGACACGCGGAGACGTAAGTTAAGCATCAGCGTCACACCAATGCGAAGCGACTTTTAGCTCGACGCCTCAAAAGTAAATCATGCCAGACTTTAACTACATAGCCAGAGAAGCAACGGGCGGCCAGGTCACTGGAACGCTGACAGCCGGTTCCGAGCAAGAAGCCCTCTCAAGCCTCGCCGCGCGCAGTTTGTTTCCGGTTCGTGTGGACATGGCGAAGGAGTCTGTGTCTCAGGCGAAGCAGGACGGTCGTCGAGTTGCTTCCAAGCATCTCACACCGTTCTACAGCCAGTTGGCGGACTTGCTGAAGTCTGGCGTGCCGTTACTGCGCTCGCTTCAGCTTCTGGAGGGACAATCGTCCAATCCGGCTCTGAAGTATGTTATCAACGACGTCAAAGATCAGGTGGCCGAAGGTACAAGACTCTTCGAAGCCATGAAGAAACACCCAAAGGTCTTCAGCGAACTTGCGATCAGTATGATTCGGGCCGGTGAAGAAGGTAGTTTCCTCGAAGACGTTCTCAAACAGATTGCTGCGTTCAATCAGCACCAGGAACAACTACGCGGTCGTGTGATTGGTGCGATGGTGTATCCAGCGTTTCTCATGACCGTTGGAACCGCGATTGTGATCGTGATGCTGGTAAAGTTCGTTCCTGAGTTCGAAGGCATCTTCGGACAGATGGAAAAGAACGGGAAGCTGCCGTGGGCGACGACCACTCTGATGGGCATGAGCGATTGGTTGCGAGCCAACTGGGCGATCGCGGCTCTGGTGATCGGAGCGATTGTTTTCGGCATCTTTCAGTATTTGAAAACAGACGAAGGACGAGGCAACTTTGACCGACTCCGATTGCGTTCACCAGGGGTTGGACCCATTGTTCGTAGTCTTGCGATTGCTCGGTTCACTCGAATTTTGGGAACGCTGCTGAAGAACGGTGTACCGATTTTGAGCTCGTTGCGAATCGCGAAAGATGCCACAGGAAACCGGATTCTGAGCGACGCGATTGGCGACGCAGCAGATAACGTTTCCGGCGGTAAGTCGCTGGCCCAACCATTGGGTTCCAGTGGTGAGTTTCCAAAGGAAGTTGTCGAGATGATTTCTGTGGGTGCAGAAGCAAACAATCTCGAAAATGTTCTAATTGATATCGCAGATAACCAGGAACGAAAGACGAATAGTCAGCTCGACATGTTCGTCAGATTGTTGGAACCTCTGATGCTGTTGATCATGGCTGGTTTGGTGGTCTTCGTGATTGCTGCCTTACTTTTACCAGTCCTTCGAATGTCATCGGGTGGTTTATAAAGCGGGTGTCGTCGTTGAGGGGCGACAAAATTTTCACAACGGAATTTTGTGGGGCTCTCCCCAGTCAGTCTTAGAGGTAAACGGAATGAAGAAACACGTAATCAACCGCGCGGCAAGCCGTGCTGGATTTACTCTGCTCGAACTACTCATCGTGCTCGCCATTATCGTTGTCATTGCAGCGATGGTTGTGCCGAACCTGATTGGTCAGCAAGACATCGCCAAGATTCAGGCGACGAAGGCTGCGATCTCAGGCGTTGAGAGTTCACTGAAGATGTACAAGGCGACGCGTGGTGCCTACCCGGAAGGTGGCGACGATATCATTCAGTCTTTGACGCAACCGTCCGAGTTTGAAGGCCAAAAGATGGCTCCAGCTTTGGAGAATCCACCAGTCGACGCGTGGAAGCAGCCACTGCATTACCTATGGCCGAACACCAAGGACGAACGCAGCAACTTCAAGCCTGCGATCTGGTCGAATGGTCCTGATGGTAAGAACGACGATGGTGGCGGCGACGACATCAACAACTGGACCATCCAGCAGCAAAACCAGTAAGTCGAGATTCTGATGACCCGACGGGCACTCGCAAAAATCCGATCAGCAAATGTGCAGCCTGGAGTTCGCTCCGGGCTGTCGCTGCTTGAGTTATTGCTTGTGCTTGGAATTCTTGTTGCCGTTGTAGGTTTTTCTGTGCCGGCGATTCAGGACGCCAATGATGTCCGTCGACTCGATGAAGCCGGGGAAGAGGTCCGTCAGGCTTTGTCCGATGGTCGAGCGATGGCGATCGAGACCGGGCTGGTCTATCAGTTTCGTTACGAACCGGGAAAAAGCCAGTTCGTTGTCGTGCCAGATCCATCCGAACTCACTGACACACAGGACGGTTCGTCCTACTTTCGGATTGCTGGCCAACTCGGCGAAGGCTACGAGTTTCGCGAGACGCTCGACTCGCCAGGATCGGGCGAACAACTCGATGTCGAATGGTTCGAAGGCTTGGAGAACGCTGGCGAGCTAGCTGGCGCGTCGTGGTCTGATCCGGTTGAGTTCTCTTTTGAGGGCACGGCGAAAGATGCGTTCGTGTATCTACTGGATGCACAACAGCGTTCGGTGCGGATCCGTATTCGTGGACTGACCGGTTCTGTGACTGTGGGGAACGTTTCGCGGGAGTCTGTCGGACAATGATCGGCTCTCAAAAACGAACAGGTTCGAACAAGCGGTCTGGCCTGACGATTCTCGAAGTGATCATCGCGATCGGAATCTTCCTCGCCTCAGCCACGGTCGTCGCACAGCTACTCGGGACCGGAACCCGCGCGGCAGTGGAAGGTCGTTTGAAGAGCCAAATGATTCTGCTTGCCGAATCAAAACTGGCCGAGTTTTCATCTGGTGTTCGCGAACTATCGCCGGTCAGTTCGCAGTCGTTCGATGACGAAGGCATTGATGTCGACGAAGCATTCACGTGGTCTGCCGAAGTTGACGAAGGCGGGCAGGGCGATCTGTTGTCGTTGACCATTCAGGTTGAACACACAAACGAACAAGACGAAATTGATCTCAGCTTTTCCATCACACGACTCATGCGAGACCCTCAAATCTGGCTGGATGCTCAGGCAGCTGCCGAGGAGGAGTCGGAATGATTCAGCATGTTCAAACCCAGCCATCCAAACGTAGTGGCTTCACGCTGCTGGAAATCTTGATTGCGTTGGGGCTGATGGTTCTGCTGATTGCTGCTGTGTCGCAGTCGCTCACGATGTACGTCAACCTTTCGACACTCGGTCGTGAAGAGGCCGAACAAGCCCAGATCGGCCGCGCGGTCGTGCAGCAGATCGCTCGGGACATTCGCTCGGTCACGTTCAATACGGTCGATCAGGATGACTTCCTGATGGACGATTCAGGCGGATCTGAAGTCGGCTCAGAAGATGAGTTTGGCACCGATGACGGTAGCGACGACTTCGGGACCGATACTTCGATGGAAGCGGACGATACCCCGCCCGTCGAAACCGGAATCCTAGGTAGTAGCGAAGAACTTATCCTGTACGTGAATCGTCCTGAAAGACGGGTCGAATATGTTGCCAGGGAAGACGCAGTCAGCCCGAAGGATCGAGTCAGCGATTCGCTGACAGTCTACTACTACCTAGCACGTCCAGGTGGGAGTGGTGTGCCGGGTGAGTTCGCTCAGACTTTGACCCAAGGTGCGTCATCACGTGACATCCTGGGCCTGGCTCGCATGGAAGGCGATCGTCAGGCAATCAACACGGCGATGGCAGAGAACGACACCAACGTGCAGGTCGAAGCGTCGTCGCTCTTGGCCGAAGAGATTGTTGCGATTCAGTTCCGCTATTTTGGCGGCGGCGAATGGGTCGAAGAATGGGATTCCGTCGATTCCAACTCGATGCCGCAGGCCATTGAAATCATTGTGTCGGTTCAAATACCGAAAGACGGGGAGAGCGTAGTCACACCGCAGTCGCAGTTCTCCAG
>JBGCDN010000367.1:0-5811 GCA_045105495.1 Planctomycetaceae bacterium | reverse complement strand
AGTTCTTCAAGAACGCCATCCTCCACGATGGCAATTCGGCTCTCCTCCGGTTGGAGGACATTGATCAGCATTTCTTTTTTCATTGCGAGCCTTTCGTCGCTCATGACGAACCTCGCGCGTTGCTGACTTCAGTTGATGGGATGCGGAATGCCCAGCATCAACCTTGTGCCAAAGCACTGCCAAATCTCTAAGCCCACCCGCTTGTCGCGATGTCGCTTGAGCACGATACGCGACACTCAAAGGCGGAACGATGACATCTCTCGTGACGACAGCCGGTTTAGTTTCGACTGCGAACAGGTTCGTTCGAGCAATCGAGGGCTGCAGGTTTTCAGGGACGCGATGGCGATGTGCCACTGAGGCGTTTGACTGCTGAGAGATTTCTAGGACTGATGTGACTGTTGTGTTGTGCTGTCCGAAGTGCGGACCTTCACAGTCACTCAGAACTGTCTGAGTCGAAGATGGCAGCGTTTTGTGAAATCGAAAACGCACGCGTTCGAAACCAATTCGGTTTGGGCAGATCAGATTTGATCTACCGGTTTGTGTTCTTACAAAACTAAGTCCGGACAAATCCGGTGAAGTTCTCCGAGGAGGTAGTTTTCGACATCCCGGGCAAGCTCTAGCTTGCTGACGTGAGCCGCAATTTGCTCCGCATGAGAGATAGAGATGTTTCTAATAACTTCCTTCACTTTCGGAATCGCATACGGCGTCGCACTTAGGTGACGCAGACCCATTCCGATAAGCAGAGGAACAAATTTCGGGTCGGAACTCATCTGCCCACAAACCGTTACCTTGCGGTCGTGTTCGCCAGCGGCTTTCAGCACCATGCCGATAAGCCTCAGGACAGATGGGTCGCCAGATCTGTACAGGTTAGAAACCTGCGGATCTGATCGGTCGCAAGCCAGAGTATACTGGATGAGATCGTTGGTACCAATTGAGAAAAAATCGACCTCTTTTGCGAACTCTGAGGCCAATATCGCGGCTGACGGCACTTCGACCATCATCCCAACAGGAACATCGCCACGGAACGGAATACCTTCTTCCTCAAGGTCTTCGATCACATCCCCAAGAATCATTCTCGCCTGCCGCAGTTCCAGCAACGACGAAACCAACGGGAACATGATTCGCACATCACCATAAACCGCCGCCCGCAAGATGGCGCGAAGCTGGGTTTTGAACATGGGGAGATCACGCAGGCTTAGTCGAATGCTTCGTAGGCCCAGCATGGGATTGTGATCGCGAGAAACGCGTTTGCTCACCATGCTCGGTACTTTGTCCGCACCGATATCCAGCGTTCGAATCACGACTGGTGACTCGGGAAACTCCTTAAGAACCCGAATGTACGCGGCATATTGTTCTTCTTCCTCCGGAGGCCGGTTGCTTCGGAGATACAAGAATTCCGTACGAAACAGGCCAATCCCATCCGCGCCACGCTCGGTGCAGTGACCGACTTCTTCCGGGAACTCGATATTGCTGAATACTTGAACGCGGGTGCCGTCTTTGGTCTCAGCCCGCATTGGCTTAAGTGAAGAAAGCCTTGCCGCGACCGACTTTGCCCTTTGTTCAGAAACCCGGTACTTCTGAAGCGTGGCCTCATCAGGATCGATAATCACCGCGCCGTGATTACCGTCGATGATGACGGTTTCACCACCGGAGACATCTGATAGAAAATCGCCGATGCCAACGACCGCAGGAATCTCGATTGCCCCAGCCAGAATCGCGGTGTGACTGGTTCGCCCACCTCCCTCGGTCGCAAAACCAAGGACATAACGCGTATCCAGGCCCGCCGTTTCCCCGGGGGTCAAATTGTGAGCAAGAACCAAGACCGGGGCCGTCAGTTTATCGAGCCCTTCACGACTGGAACCCAGCAAGTGGCTGAGGATCCGCTTCTCCAAGTCGTAAATATCGTCGGCTCGTTCACGTAGATAGCTGTCTCCAAGGTTCTCGAAGACGCGAGCGTATCGCCGCAAAACCCGGCTCGCAGCAAACTCTGGCGAGTGGTTCTTCTCTCGAACAAGCCCTTCTATTTCGCCAGTCAGCTTTGGATCTTTCACCATTTGCAGGTGAGCCCCAAAAATGGCTCCGTACTGACTGCCAAGCTGTTCGTTCGCAAGCTTTTCGTTGCCTGTCAGCTCGTCGCAGACGGCTTCCAGGGCTTTGTGGAACCGTTTGAGTTCGACTTCAACTGCGTCCACGCTGACGAATCGGTTCGGGATCCGAAAGTCCTCAGAACCCAGCACCAGCGCAGGGCCAATCACAACGCCCGGAGAAACTGCGATACCGTTTCTGATCAGCATTTCGTTCGCCGACTTCGGATGAGTGAGAACCCAGATCGAGCACTGCGGGATAGTACCTTGAACCGCCTCCAAGAGCGATGCTGCGACGCGTTGAGCAAACAGCGGAAGCCCCGCCCACTTTGTGCGATGGACGCTATTCGGTCGGGAAACCCGTCTCGAAGAGTTGTCGGATGGCCGCAACAACGCCTTCGCAACCGTCGCCTACCGCTTCGACTTCGATGTGCGTGCCTTGCGTTCCGCCCAAGGAGACGATTTCGAGAATCGTTTTCGCATCGGCAACTTTTTCGCCATTCCGCAAGGTCACTGTTCCCGAGAATTCGCCAGCCACACGAGCGATCTGTGAACACGGAACCAAGTGCAATCCGTTTTCGGACTCCACCGTCAGCGTTTCGCAATATGTGGGTTCAGAACTCATGATTGTGAACAGATCGGATGTGCGATCGGAAAATCCGCGCCTGCGTTCATTCGTCACGCAAAAACAAGGGCAGAACGCGTTTGAAACTAGCTTTCCAGCTGGTTCTCGTCTGCCTCGTGCAGCAGCTCAACGACTTCCTTGGCAGTCGAAGCCTGCTTCAGGAAATTGCAGAAGTTGTGGTTCCGCAGGTGCTTTGAGATGTTCTCAAGGCCACGAAGGTGATCGCCAGGTCGATCTGGTGGCGACACCAGAAGGAAGAGGATGTAAACGTCCTCACCGTCAAGGCTTGCGAAATCAACGCCGTCCTTCACCAGTGCGACGGTTGCCATAAGCTGACCGACGGACGGATGCTTCGTATGGGGTACGGCAACGCCGTTTCCAATTCCGGTCGAGCCAAGCTCCTCTCGCTTGAGGATGGCTGAGATAACTGCTTCTTCGTCTTCTGCCTTCAGGCTACCCGCTTTGGTCAGACTACCAACCATCGTGCGGATGGCTTCTTCCTTGGTCGTGACCTTCATGTTCGGAAGGATCGCTTTGGAAACAACGAATTCCGTAAGTTTCATCAGTCTGTCTTTCTCTATTCGTCTACAGACGAGTCTTTAGTCAATTCATGCGTTGGGCGATCGCGACGGTGGTCCTGGATCTTGCCCTTATATCTCCGAATCTGTCGGTCCATCTTGTGTAAAACAGCATCGAAAACCGGGATAACATCACCGGTTGATTCAACACTGGCCACAAAATTGTGTTTGTGTTCAGCGTCGAGCAGAATCTCAACGCTAACTCGATCGCTTTCGAAATCGACCGTAACGTCAATTTCAGTAACACGCGCAAAATGGTTCAGCAGCTTTTCGGACTTTCGAGTGATGTACGCTCTGATATCGTCGTTGATACTGCCGTGTCGGCACGTGATTGCGACCTGCAAGACAAACCTCCGCTTCGGTGCATTAGAGTTTCTAATTTCGGCTCAGAGATTCCGATTCCGAATCTCAAAGTCCGCGATGTGATCGGTTTCGAAGGAACCTGCTAGCGAAAGGCCGGACATAACATGATGCCGCAGTGAATTTCTCTCGCGTTAGGGCTTCCAACCTTGAGTACCAGAAGTCATCCGGTAATCGAGAATCTTAGTTCCGCAATAATCTGATTGCCATACCCCAACACGCTTTCCGAGGTTTTCGAGACTCGGATTCGCAATATCACGTACATGTGACAACCCACGAGTTGTGGAATCGAAGGCCGACGGAGTCGCCATTCTACCTGAGCCGCTCTAAATTGTGGCCTACTTCAAATGCTGAGGAACGTCGCATGAATGCCACCATAACGTTGTTGCCCGGTGATGGAATTGGTCCGGAAATTGTCAGTCAGGCCAAGCTTGTTCTGCAAGCCGTCGCGGATCGGTTGGGCCACAACTTTAAAATGCCCGAATGTTTGATGGGGGGCTGTGCGATTGACGACTGTGGTGAACCGCTGCCGGCCCCCACGCTTCAGCAATGCAGAGAATCCGATGCAATCCTACTGGGAGCGGTAGGCGGCCCAAAATGGGACGATCCAAGAGCAAAAACGAGGCCGGAAAAGGGTCTCTTGGCAATCCGCAAAGAGCTAGGCCTTTTTGCCAACCTTCGCCCGATCACAACCTATCCAGAGCTCGTAGATGCATCTCCTCTTAGACGCGAGATCGTAGAAGGCGTGGATATCCTGTTCGTCCGGGAGCTCACGGGTGGAATTTACTTCGGTGAATCAGGGTGCCGCGAGCATGAGAGCGGCACGGAAGCGTGGAACGAAATGACTTACTCCACCGGCGAGGTGGCTCGTGTTGTTCACATCGCTGCCAAGGCGGCTCTCGAACGCGGCGGTCGGCTTACATCAGTCGACAAAGCGAACGTGCTGGAGGTTTCTCGCCTCTGGAGAGAAGTTGCAGCCGAGATCGTACAGGCCGATTACCCGACCATTGAGTACGACGTGGTCCTTGTCGATGCAATGGCCATGCACTTGATTGCTCGACCGAAAGACTTCGACGTTGTCGTCACCGGCAATATGTTTGGCGACATCCTGACCGATGCAGCATCAATGCTACCCGGTTCGCTTGGGCTGTTACCGTCCGCGTCGCTTGGAGAAAGTGGTCCCGGTTTGTACGAACCGATTCACGGGTCGGCCCCAGACATCGCCGGACAAGGTCTTGCCAATCCACTCGCAACAATTCTTGCTGCGGCAATGCTGCTCAGACACTCACTTGGTTTGGAAGAAGCTGCCACACTTATCGAACAAGCTGTCCGCAAAGTCCTGTCAGATGGACATCGGACAAAAGACATCGCTGCCGGTGGGCCAACCGTATCTACAGAAGAAATGGGCCAGCTTGTATTGAAGAACCTGGCAGACTGAATGCGGACTCTCAGGGAAGCAGCTTCCGCCATTCCAAAACAGTTGAGACTCAACCCCGCAGTGTCACCAGCAAAACCAGAGCGACCAATACGGTGGCTGTTGCCACAGGAATGGTTGGGAACGAGGTCGTTCGACGCGGCGCTTCGTCATCAAGCTGCAAGGTCGTCTGGTCGGCTAGCTTCTTCCTGGCAATCTTCGTGACATAGACCGTCACAACGATGGTTGCCAGCAAACCGATTCCAAACAAACCCCATTCCAACGGCGTCTTCTCACGACTTGAAACGGCCTGGCCTGCAGCGTGCCCGATATGCACATACATGAGGGTCCCGGGAATCATCGCGAGCCAGCTGGTCAAAACATACGGCCAAAACCGAATCTTCGTCAGGCCATACAAGTAGTTTTGAACATTGAATGGAACCGCGGGTGACAGCCGCAGCAACGCAACAATCTTCCAACCACCGTCGGAGATAGCCTCATCGATCGCGGCGAACTTCGAATTCGTTTTTGCGATCTCTTCGACCTGCCTCCTCGCGGCGTATCGGGCGATCAGAAAAGCAAGAGCGGCTCCAACAACAGATCCAACAGTGACAGCGATGTAAGCAGTCCAGAATCCAAAGATTGCCGACCCAAGCAGAGTGAACATTGAACCCGGCAACATGGCCACAGTGGCAATGATGTAGATGCCTGCGAACGCGATCGGCCCCCACGGACCAAGATCTGCCAACA
>JBGCDN010000366.1:0-6339 GCA_045105495.1 Planctomycetaceae bacterium | reverse complement strand
GGCCAGCCTGCAAGACATCACGAGACAAGAAGTTGCCGATCACACCGGTCGAACACACCAACACCGCTTCCGGACCACAACCAAGCTTGTCCGCAATTTGAGCCGTCATCCACTCTGCGTCGTCAATACCTCGCTGTCCTGTCGCTGCATTTGCGATGCCCGAATTGATGACAACCGCCCGAGCCACCGCAGCCGGAACCCGTTCACGCGACACCTTCACCGGCGCACCACAAACCTGGTTCTTTGTGAAGACACCCACTGCCGTCGCAGGCCGATCAGAAACAAAGAGAGCCAAATCAAGCTTAGACGGATCTGTCTTGATGCCGCAGTAAACGCCGCCCGCCTGGAATCCATTGGGAAGAAGAAATTCTGCCATTGTCGCTGCCTTCGTCGTGAGTGATTCGACGGATAGTAGATGACAGGCAGCAATTCGCGAACAGTCCTCCTAACCAAGCAGGCTCAAGCAGACACCCTCCCGCTCGCGGGAGGGTCGGAGCCTAAGCGACGGGGAGGGCAGAGATTTACCTCTGAACTACGAAGTGAAACAATCAAACTTGTTGCGCTTGGGCCCTCTCCGGGCCTGAGAGCCCGACTCTCCCGCAAGCGGGAGAGTGTCCTGGCTACGCGGTTGCTTGATACGACGCACTCAAACGGCGCGTGCGGCGATGAGACGCTCGACCAACACCATCCCAATGTCGCTGCCGCACACCGATGCAACTGGAAGTTGCCTGGAACTGCTTAAGGGGTGATGCTGAGTTCTTCGATTTTTCGGTAGAGGCTTGAGAGACCTAGCTTTAGGCGTTTCGCGGCTTCGCGTTTGTCCGGCCATTGGCGGAGGACGCGAGTAATGTGCAAACGCTCATAATGCCGAAGAGCAGAACGCAGGTCGTCAGTATCGGGGAGTGGTTGTCCGAGTCCAAGGAGATCTGGAGGCAGATCGGCTGGTTCGATCTGCGTTGCTTCGCACATCATGACCGCGCGTTCGACGGCGTTGTCGAGTTGACGGACATTACCTTTCCAGTGCGCTGCCATGAGCAGACGAATGGTTTCGCTGGACGCACCGGTCACGCGTTTGCCCATCGCTTTTGAATGGCGAGCGATGAAGTAATCGACAAGCTCTGGAATGTCGTCCAAGCGTTCTCGCAATGGCGGTATGCGAATCTTCACACCGTCGAGACGGTAAAAGAGATCTTCCTGAAAGTTTCCGTCGGTGACTTCTCGCATGAGGTCACGAGTCGTCGATGCAATAATTCGAGCACTCACGTTGACAGCTTCTGAACCACCAACGGGCATAATCTCCTGGTACTCGATGGCTCGAAGTAGCTCGGACTGCATCCCCATTGGGAGTTCGGCAATCTCGTCGAGGAAGACCGTTCCTTCGCCGGCGTTTCGGAATATACCAAGCTGGTCGGACTTCTTACCGGATTGAGAACCGAACAATTGCGTTTCGAGAAGTTCCAATGGCCGCGTTCCACAATTGGCGACCAGGAACTTTTCGTCCTTCTTCGGACCAGCAGCATGAACAGCACGAGCGAATAGTTCTTTGCCGGTTCCTGTCTCGCCGACCAGTAGCACATTCGAGTTTGTAACAGCCACTTTGCGGATCGTGTTCTGCACCTCTTCCAGCGGCTTGCTGGTTCCAATGATCTCACTAAACCGATCGCCGCGCGAGAGTTCTTTCCGCAGAGTTTGGTTCTCAAGATAGAGGTCGCGGAACTGATACAGCCGATTTAGCTTATTGCGCAGATCGTCAAAAAGAACCGGTTTCGTGAGGTAGTCGAACGCCCCAGCCGTAAAGGCCTCGACAGCGTTTTCGACTGTCGCATAAGCCGTAATAATAAGCGTGAAGAGACCGTTATTGATCTTCTGAAGCCGCCGCATCAGCTGCACACCGTCGCCATCGGGCAACTGCACGTCGCAGATAGCAACTTCGAAGTCACGTTCACGCGAGAGTTCGAGAGCTTCTTCGCAGTTGCTGGCCAGAGTTACCTGGAAGCCTTCCGCAGAAAGAAACTCACCCAGCGTGGTGCGGATGATCTCTTCATCTTCAGTAATCAGAATCGTACGATTCGTAGACACAGCTACCTCGTCAGTTCACCATCGGACCGGTGATGGTGGATGTCTTGTCGTTAGGTTGTTGTTCTGGTTCTGACCGGGATTCTCCCCGAAGCCATACGGAGAAGGTTGTTCCGGTCGAGTTAGAGCTTGCGAGCTCCATTCGACCTCCCAGCTGTTCGATAATACGCCGACACACGAACAGTCCCAATCCGGTACCCGTTTCTTTTGTGGTGAAATACGGACGAAAAAGCTCCGCCTGCTCAGAATCGGGAATTCCGTGTCCAGTATCAGCCACATCGATCCGAATCCAGCGGATTTCGTCGACCGTCGTTTCCTGCCGGGTACGGATGTCAATTCGTTGGCCTTCTTCAGTCGCGTCCAGGGAATTCAGAACCAAGTTCAGGATGACCTGAACCAGCTGGTCGCGAACGATGCGAATCGGGCCGATCGACGGATTGAAGTCGGTCTCAATCAGCCGCCCTTTCCTACGTTTGTAGTACTTGGCGATATTGATAGCCGCATCGATCGCTTCATGCACATCGCACATCGTTGGCTGCACCTGAGCCGGACGGCTGAAGTCGATGAGTTCTCGCAAAGTCCGCTGAATCCGTAGCAACTGCTCGCCGACAAGCCCAAGCTTCTCGTCCGTGTTCTCGTCGATGTCTCGCAGCTTCAGCATTTGAACCAACGAGCTGATTGACGCCAGCGGGTTGCCTACTTCATGAGCGATACCAGCGGCGAGAAGTCCAAAGGCTGCCTGTTTTTCCTGCTGCACCAGAACTGCCTGCGATTCCTGAAGCTCGTGCGTGCGTTCGTCGATCCGCTTTTCCAGCAACTGCTGGTTCTCTGTTAACTGTGCGTTCAGGTCGATGGTTCGCCGAGCTGTCGATTTAATTAGCCCCGTGAGGGATGTAACCGTCCATGTCACCCACGCCATAAAAACGGTCATCATGACCAACAGGACCCAGTCGCCGTGATTGCTGACCCCGATTGCTGCTGCCAACAACACGTAACTCAGCACGTGCAGCCCGAAGGTCGCAAAGGTGATGATCGGTTCGTGCCGCATCGCACAAACAAGGAGTGACAGGAAGTAATAGAACCGGAACGGGCTCGCAATTCCTGCATCGTAGTAGCAGAGAAGTCCAATGAAGATGGCCTCCATCACAGAGATGACCAACCGGAATTCAGACAACAACACCCGCTGCCGGACGCTCCAAAGCGTGTCCAGCAAAGCATAGGCCGCGCCCACAGTCAGGATGAGATTCAACTCAGCGACATTGGTTTCTCGGCCGAGGAAGTTGACGAGAACGTATCCAACGCAAAGGCCGAACCAACGAATGCGCACGGTAATAAACTCAGCGGCCAGCTCGGGGCTGATCTGAGGAGCGACGGTTTCGTTGTTGGAAGAATCGTTCGCCACGGAATATGTGATTTACCTGCCCGGAAGACTCCAGCCATGTCAAGGGCTAGAAAATTGCTGGACTTCCAAAGGAATCGAAATGCTTATGAGGAACCGCGAAGCAGGTTAGCACACCAACGGCAATTCATCCTGCAACCCAGTAAGCCATTGGAAACCGGCCGATCCTGCCGAACACGGTCAATCTCGGGAAGTTACAAAACCTGATCCTGCTATGTCGAACTCAACAGCAACGGATCATTCCGCCTCCAATTGGCTTCGAACCCACCTGAAGTCATCGAAGTCGGGCCCAACCTGGTCCGATATACCCTGTGTTGGGCAAGGACGCCCAAACTGCTACTCGAACTCATGGATGAAACTGCATGGGCGGTCGTTTTGCCGGATCCGGTTCACTCGACGAACGTCGTCGTCGCCGTCTGGCATCGCGCGCTGAGCCCGAGAGTTATGTCTCTGAGTCCGCTGGCAACTGTGAAGCGGAACTGCACGAGGTTGAAGAAGATAAACGCTTCAACCCGGGCCTGGTGAGGCTTTGCGATCTGACACCCTCTGATATCTGGAAGACCACCGCGCTGATTACTGCGGTGATTTTTCTGGCTGTTGGAACGGTCGTTGCGAGTCATGATCCCGGACTGCAGGCAGGTCAGTACGGAGATGCGGTGGCCCATTTCTTTGATCTGGGTCGAGGGCAGGCAATACGATTTTTGAGCATCGCGACGCTCATTTCCGCAGCACATTTCGCTCTCGTCATTCGAACCGTACGTTCACGCAGTCCGCGTGACTTTCGGGGACGATTTCGAATCTGGAGATGGGCCGCGGGACTTTTTGTCGGAGGCGCGACGCTGATCGGAACCGATCTTCATCTCGTCTTCAGTGATTTGATTCATCAATTCAGTGGTATCACATACCACGGTTGGGTTCGCCTGAACTGGCTGATCCCGCTGTGCATCGTGGCCACTGTCATAACATGGAAGTTGTGGATTGATATGTCGCTCTGTCGTTCAAGCAAACTGTTCCTGGGACTTGCCGTCATCTCAGCCGGCGCGCTGATGTTTGCCGATCAGATTTCGGAAGCAACCGGGTACGCTCACGTTACGCTCATCTCTCAACTCGCAGTCGGCGTTTGCCTCTTTGCAGCCATGCTGCTGCACATGCGATTTGTGAGTCACGTAAATCCTAATCCGCCAGAACCCAAGGCTCTGCGGGAAACCCCCAACACAGCCCCACAGCGAGAAGAAGAATTTAGTAGTCCTGCCGCCGCTGGCGAAAAGCCCGTAAAGAAGAAGGCAGGCAAGAAGCAGAGCCCCAAACGTCAAACCGTCGCCCAGTCCGTCGAGGACTACGACGAGTTCGAAGAAGAAGCACCTCAACCACTCCGCCGCAAACGAACTCGCCGCGAAGGCCCTGCTCCTGACAGTCTCAAGGGCATGACGAAGAAGGAACGCAAGCTGGCTCGGAAAGCCTTCCGCGAAGAACAGCGAGCCATGGAAAAAGGCTACGACGCGTAGGGGCAACTTCCAGTTGCATCGGTGTGCGGCAATGAAGTTGGGATGGTGTATCCGTATCGCTTCTCGCCGCATGGACGACTTTTGGCAGGCCCCGCGAGTGGTCCGAACTTAATTTTGAGTATGCCATCCCCGGCAGGAATCAGGCCGACTCTTCCCAAAAGAGTCGGCCGTTTTCACGCGCTGATCGCCAGTTCCGACACTCGCCCGCTATCGCTCTCGTAAAAAGAGCAGCGAAAGTGCGATGCCAAACCTCCTGACTCCAATCCTCAATCCTCAATCCTACAAACACGATGCAATGAGACGTTGACCGCAGAGTGGCATTGACTCCAAAACGAAGTTACCATCGGAGTTCGAGGGAGTGTACGCGGATCTGGTGACCGCCGCGGATTTCAAATCCGTTGTGGCGGCTGAGAAGTCGCCAGGTGGGTTCGATTCCCATCCATTCCCGTTGTCTTGTGGGAAAATGCGGTTTTCCCAAGGGGAGAACCGCATTTTGTCCCTTCTCGGCGATCGCGGTTACGACGCCTTTTCCAAGGCCTCTTTGACCTTTTGTTGCCAACCCTGCTGCCCGGTCGACGTCCTCGTTGGCAAGTTGTAGGTAGTGTTCTTTGGCGACCTTTGAGCTGTGCTCCGACCAAACGGAAACCAGATGAGTCGGATAGAGCTCACTGTGCGAATCGAATGTCAATCGTTGAGATTCACCGGGCATTCTGCTGTTCGACCTAGCTGTGCCAGTTGGGCCGCGAAGCGCTGTGGGTCGGTTCTGAAGTCACACCAAACAGGTTGGTCTGATCAATCGAAGTAAGACGGTCTGATTGATTGGCCCTCTGTGCCGCTGACCTGCTGTGTGATTCTGGTCCGGGCTGAATGCAAGTAATTTCGTTACTTTGCATTTTGACCTAGAGGAGAATTTGAAGAAGAAGCGTTACACCGAGGAGCAGATTGCGTTCGCTTTGCGTCAGGCGGAGTCTGGTACTGCGGTCACCGAGATCGTTCGGAAGATTGGAGTCTCAGAACCGACGCTCTATCGCTGGAAGGAAAAGTATGCTGGCTTGGGTGTCGCCGAGGTTCGAAGACTGAAGCAGCTTGAGGAAGAGAACCGGAAGGTACAGATGTCGTTAGGGAAAGGCTATCGCCGGAAGACGGTGAAGAAGTTGCAGGTTTGTTACGACGTCAGCTAGCGTCGAGCGTGTTCTGCGCTTGGGTATCATCGATCCACTTATCGTTACAAGAGCATTCGCACGAACGGGCGGAACTCAGAATTCGTTTGCGGGATCTGGCGGCCAGTTGAGTCCACTAAGGATATCGTCGTCTCCACATCCTGGTTCAACGAGAAGGCTGAAGGGTAGGGCACACTCT
>JBGCDN010000365.1:0-8577 GCA_045105495.1 Planctomycetaceae bacterium | reverse complement strand
CAGGCAAATCTCGAAGACGACTTTCGTGAGCTGTTCCCAGAACCACCACCTCTCCCACAGCTCACACAAGGCATTGAACGCGCGAGGCTGGCTGACTTGCTGAGCTTCTCTCACGAACAAATTCGGAAAGTCCTGGCAGCTGCTACTGAGCAGGCCGATGAGTCCATGAACGTTGAACGGCTCAATTGGCAGCAGCTACTGATTCTCGAAAAGCACTTGGCAACGTACATTCGGGATGTGGCTGATCCTGAACACTCCTGATGCACCGTCATAGACGGACCAGCACGACAAGTGCTGAGTGCATTTATGGGAACTCACGTGAAACGTGGTTCCTAAATGCTAAATTGGGTTTTTGAAGTCTTCTCTCGCAGGTCATGGAATGCCCGTCAAAGTTCGCTGTTCTGAATGCGCTAATGTATTTGCAGCCCCCGACGCAGCTCGTGGGAAGGCGGTCAAATGCCCGGACTGTGCGAGCCGAGTTAAAGTCCCGATCAAAGGCGCGCGGCGGAAGAAAAAGAAGAAGCCGGTTCGCCCGGCAAACGGTGACGACCTGTTCGCCGGACTCGACCTTCGAAACGCCGAAGACGACCGGACAAAGATCTGCCCCAAGTGCGCGACGACGATTCGCGATGATGAGCTTGAAGAGTGTCCCAGCTGTGGCGTTAATATTTTCACTGGACAGCTCAGCGAACGGCAACGAGCCAAACAAAGCAATAAAGGCCCTGACCCGGAGGACTTCTCAGCGAATGTCTGGAAGAGATCACTGGCATTCGTAAAGAAGAACAGAAGCCTGGTAACACGTACGGCCATCAACTGGACTGTTTATCTCACCCTTGCGATGGCATCCCTTTACATCTCGGTCTGGAGCTACGGCCGCGAAGTGGACGGGATGAGGAATGACGATGAAAACAGTGCTGTTTCATTTACAGCGACTCAAACAATTATTGACGGAACCCCAGACAGCAAGGGGAAGTTCCGAGGAGCGAGTTACAGCAAGCGAACTGTCTTGCCTCACCCGCGCGTGCTGGCCCATTGGTCACCGGTGGTCAACTTCTGGCGATTCTTCGCCACCGTTTTCGCATTTGGATTTGCTGGCTGGGCAATTTACCTCGCCACATTAATTACCAAGTCCACAATGCTTGGTGAAAAGATGGATCGAATACAGCCAGACTTCTTTGGCAACATCACTATGGGCATCCGCGCCTATGTGTGGCCATGGCTTGTCTTGATGCCGCTGCCGCTGATCGTCTTCGGAATCTTTGGTGCGGTGTTCGCCATGTCTGATGCGACTGTACTGAGCCAAGGGCAACAGATCTTCATTGGAGTTGCCATTGGAGGCCTCTACCTGCTTTCCGTTCTGCTGCTGCCGCCAGCGATCGTTCATTGGTCGCAAAACCACACCTACCCGGCCTGGCTTTTGACTCGGATGGTCACAAGCTTCGGGAAGACAGCCAAAGCCTCCCTCATGATGTCTGGGGCATCGCTGCTGTTCTGCGGGCTTCTTCCGATCGGCGTTGCGGTCGGCGCGGCTGTGGGCTCGAAACAATTGGCGAATGTGTGGACCAAGATTCTGAATGCAGTCGGAGGAACGATCGGCCTTGGAGCCGGTTCTGGCTTCTTCGATTTCACAATTGTGGCCCTCCCTTTATTCATCCTGATTGTTGGGCTGATCCTGTTCATCTTGTTCTTTATCGTGGCCTTCCCGACTGTGTACATGATGCGAGCAATCGGCCTTTACGGGCTGTACCACAGAAATCAGCTAGACTTGGTTGGTGAGACCACAGCGGGCATCCCAGCTGGTTTCGGACCACGTTACCTCGCTTTCGGCGTCGATCTGGTAATCCTCTCAACGGTGCTTGGAGTACTCGTCGTCCTGCAGATCCTGACTGCCGGCTTCAGCCCCATCTACCCAGCAGTCCTGGGACTAGTGCAGCTTCTCTTCCTGTTCTTCTACTTCGTCTCCAGTGAGACCGGGCAAGCCCGCGCAACACCCGGCAAATGGAGCCTTGGACTGATGGTTCTTCAGCAGAACAATAAGCCGATGGACAAATCCGTCGGACAGAAAAGAACCGTGTTCTCACTGTTCTCAGCACTGTCCTTCTTTGGCGGCTTCATCATGTGCCTATTCACGCCAGACAAGGCAGCACTGCACGATCGCATGTCGAAGACTAAAGTTTGTTGGAAAGGCGACGACGCTCGTTCGTAGGGAACCCGTAAGTAAGGGGCAAACTTGGACTCGAGGGCGAAAGAGAACCAGAGCTACTCTTCACATGGAGAGGCCACATGTCCCCGATGCGGGTCCTGCCTTGGCGCATCGCCGTCCGAACCGGTGAAGGCGGCTGCGGGGCTATCACGGCTGGGTCGGCCGGCCGATCCACCATCTTATCCTGACCAGACATTTCGCATGGCGCATTGCGGACGGAATGCCAGAGTCGAGCGACCGGGGCTCAGGGCATAAGAAAAGGCACGCCCACCGAAGTGAGCGTGCCTGGATGCTTCAAGACTCAACGGGAGAGCTTACTCGCCCTTGTCGTCCTTCTTGTCAGACTTCGATTCCTTCTTTTCTTCTTTTGACTCGTCGTCTTCAGCCTCTTCTTCTTTCTTCTTCGCTTCAAGCGGATCTTCGTGCTCGCTGAGGTCCACTTCATGGCCAGCTTCAGCCATCAGTTTCTCAAGAGCTCTATCCAACTTGTCGCCGCGAACGTTCTTGTACCGAATCTTTCCTTCGGTATCCAAGACGTAGATCGTTGGCCAACCGCGAACGTTCCATTCCTTTGAAATCGGACCACTTGTTCCTTCTGGGCCGTTCCAGAAGCTACGCCACGTGATGCTTTCCTTCTCAAGAACTTCTTTCAACGCTTCGCGATCTCTGTCGCTATTCACACCGATCAACGCGAATGGTTTTCCTGCCATCTTCTTTACGAGCGACCGCTCGTGAGGGTACATAGCCCGGCAGGGTGGTCACCAATTGCCCCAGAAGTCCAGTAGCACAACTTTGCCACGATAGTCAGAGAGCTTGAACTCAACACCATCGATGTCTTCTGCTTTGATGTCTGGAGCAACCGCGCCAATGCGAAGGTACTTCATGACGAACAGAGCCTTCTCGGCTCGCTCACCCAAGGTTGAACCGCGTGATTCAATGCTCGCGTACTTGTCGATCACCGTTTGGAATAATTCTTCGACTTCGGTGGTGTCGTCCAACTCTTCTTCGGCCATCATCTCAGCAAGACCGATTGCAGCGAGCCCTTGAACCTTCTCGCTAGGGTTGCCTTTCATGGCAGCTCGGAACCGAGCTTTCGCCTTCTTGGCAGGAACACCCATACCAGCTCGGTCGATCACTGATTCAATAATCTCGCTGTCAGCGTGATTCTCGAAGAGGTAATCCATTGCTGCAGACGACTTTGCTCGATCACGGCTGTTCATCGCAATGAACGCCATGGAAACAGCAGCCACTTCTTCCATCTTCTTCGAGTACTTCTCAGCGTCCGGCATACCCACTTTGGTCAGGTAAGCTCTCGCAGCCTCTCGGCCTTCTTCCGATGCCTTGGCGTACTCCTTGCGGAAATCTTTTGTCTTCGTGAACTCGAGAAACTTCTTGTAGTTCGTATCGAATTCTTCTGCGATCGCCTTTACAGCATCGACAGCGGCCTGCGCCTTGTCAGCTTTGGCTTCTTCAGCCTTAGCCTCTTCTTTGTCAGACGAATCGGACTCTTTCTCGTCCGATTCTTTTTCTTCGTCATCGCCCTTCTTTTGATCTTCAGCTTTCTCCTTCTCCTGAACCGACTTCGCGCCGGATTCAGGCAGAAGGAACGCATGTGACGCGTTCAAACCGAAAACCAATAGAAGACCGGCAACTAATACGCCGGTGTACCTCATGGGCTTACTCCGCTGTGAGACTTGTGAATTGCGAACGTAAATGTGCAGTGGTTATTGGAATTGTGCGTAAACGACGCCGTGGGCGAAAGCGAAAACGACACGTTTCAGCCCTCGACTAGCAATCCCACCTCATTCGCCACAACATTATGGTGACCGATCTCACGAACCAAATGACTCGCAAATGCGGTCTTCTTCGCCATGTGTTCAGAACGTGTCGCTGAGATCTGAGCAAACGAGAACCATCTATGCGCAGCCTGATTCGCTTCTTCGGCCCACTTCTGCTGCTAACTTCGACCGTCCATGCGGCGGACGAACCAAACATCCTGTTCGTCACGGTCGACGACATGAACTGCGACTCTGTCGGCGTCTATGGATGTGAACTGGACGGTACCACACCTCACATGGATCGGTTCGCAGAAAGCGGACTCCGGTTCCTGCATGCTCATGTTCAAGTTGGCAATTGCATGCCATCACGCAATGTGATGTGGACCGGACGGCATCCACACAACAACCGCGTGGAGGGGTTCTATCAAGTCAAGAACCCCGACTATCCACACCTTGCAGACCTCATGAAGCAAGCTGGCTACTTCACGACGATCCGAGGCAAACACACACACTCGACACCCTACAACCCGTACGCGTGGGACGCCGTACTGGATATCGACAATGGCAGGAAGAACTTAAAGAACCCGACCTCCTACTACGAATCAACCAAGCAAGCCATCAACCAAAGTGGCGACAGGAAGTTCTGTCTGCAGATCAACATTTCTGATCCGCACAAACCGTTTTACACCGGACCGAATGACCCTCACCAACCGTCGAGAATCTTCACACCAGCTGAGGTCCCCATCCCCGGGTTCCTGTTCGATCATCCTCAGGTCCGGAAAGAACTGGCTCAGTACTACTCGTCGGTTCGCCGAGCCGACGACTGCTTTGGTGAAATCCTTAGAGCCCTCGATGAATCAGGCGAGCGTGATAACACGATCGTGTTGTTTTTGTCGGACCACGGTATGCCAATGCCGTTCGCCAAGACTCAGCTGTATTACCACAGCACTCACACTCCGCTCATGATCCGGTGGCCAGGTATGACACAACCGAATTCGGTCGACGAAACTCACGTCGTTTCCGCCATCGATCTACTCCCAACATTGTTGGACATGATTGACGCAAAGCATCCGGACGGCCTTGAGGGACATTCCTTGGTTCCGCTAATCAAGGGTCGAACACAAAGCAACCGGGAGTTTGCATTCGGTGTCTACAACGAAAACTCTGGCGGCGCGCGGCAGCCGATGCGGTCTGTGGTGTCGAAGAAATTTGGCTACATCTTCAACCCATGGTCTGATGGCAACCGCGAAGTAAAAGGTGCAACCGTCGGAACGGCGTCGTTCAAAGCGATGAAGTCGTCAACCGACCCGATTGTCCTCGCCCGTTTCCGAACCTTCGTCTACCGAGAACGTGAAGAGTTCTTCGACTACGAAAGCGACCCCAACGGACTGAACAACCTGATCGACGATCAGAAGTACGCCGACGAACTCGCAAGGCATCGCAAGGCTATGGAGCAGTTCATGGCCGACTCCAACGACCACATGCTGGACACCTTTCGGAACCGCGACGACGAGAACGTCGTGCAGGCCTACATGACCAAAGTCGAAAACGAATCAGCACAGCGACGCCAAGGGAGAAGGAAGAACCAACCTCGTCGCGGGCGGAAATTCATCCAACTGGAGACACAGCCAAACGCACCGTTTACCGTTCGAGTAGTCCATAAGCTACCACGACGGCTTGGCGAACAACTGGTCCACGTCACACTCAAGACGGGCAAGAACCCCAAACGCGTCGATCGCAAGGTCGTCCGAATCAGTGGCAGTGGAGAAGAGACAGTCACCTTCGACGTGACCGCAGACAATCTTGTTGACGGCGTCGTCAGCTATGCCGCGTTTGTCGGCAAAGACTATGGCAGCAACTTGCAGCACATCACGACCAAGCCAATCGAAGTGAAATAGCTTAGCGGCACGAAAGACATTCATGAATATCACGTTGCTTGGCCTTCTCATTTTGGCCGCCGCCCCACTGGATGGAGACAAAGACAACGATCCGAACAACGTCCGTCAGGTGCCTCGCCCGGGCGTCGAGGTTCCAGCTTCACAAAGGCAAACGCTCGAAGCCGACCTCCGAAAACTCAGTCGCGCGGTCATGGAGCTCAGCGAATCAAAAGACCCGTGGGTCTTGTCTCTGCTGCCAGACATCGAGATCTTCCATCGCGCGGTTCGGTGTGCTCTGACGTATGACGAGTTCTTCGCGAACGCTGACATTAAGCGAGCACAAAAACTGCTTCAAATCGGACAAGAGCGAGCTACTCAACTAGCCAATGGCAGCGCGCCGTGGACGGTTAGGCCGGGGCTGCAAGTGTTCGGATATCGATCGAAGATTGACAACACGGTCCAACCATACGGGTTGGTCATTCCGGATACGTATCGGTTTATTGGGCGCGAAAAGCATCGCTGCGACATCTGGTTCCATGGTCGTGGTGAAACTCTCAGCGAAGTCAACTTCATCAATCAGCGGCTGCTAACTACGGGGCAGTACACGCCTGACGACACCATCGTGCTTCATCCGTATGGTCGCTATTCCAACGCATTTAAATTCGCGGGCGAAATAGACGTGCTCGAAGCCCTGGCGGAAGTCAAACGTCGTTTTCGAATCGACAACGACCGTGTGTCCGTGCGTGGCTTTTCAATGGGCGGCGCGGCGTGCTGGCAGTTTGCAGTTCACTACCCAGACCAATGGTTCGCAGCGAACCCCGGCGCCGGGTTCTCTGAAACACCCGAGTTCCTGAAGTCGTTCCAAAAAGAAACGCTCAACCCAACGTGGTACGAGGAGAAACTTTGGCAGTGGTACGACTGCCCCGGCTATGCAGCCAATCTCATCCACTGCCCCACGATCGCATACAGCGGCGAAGTCGACGTGCAAAAGCAAGCCGCTGACATCATGGAACCAGCGCTGTCAGCACAAGGCGTCGCCATGACTCACATCATAGGACCCAAGACAGGTCACAAGATTCACGCAGAGTCCAAGCTGGACATCGAACAACGGATGCGGTCATTGGCCGACGTTGGCCGGAACCGGTTCCCAAATCCTCTGCGGTTTACGACGTACACCCTACGTTACAATCGCATGCATTGGTTTGAGGTCCGCAGCCTGAAAGAACACTGGAAGAAGGCGACCGTCAATGCTGGCTGGGACGGCAACGAGCTCGAAATCACGACCACAAACATTAGTGCATTCGCTATCAAGTTCCCTGCTGGGCGAGCCCCGTTTCAACCTGGAGAGATCATTGTCCGCATCAATGGACAAGAAATTGCGGGTGCTGCGATTGGATCAGACAAGTCGTTTCACTTCGAAGTCCATCACACCGACGACTGGTGGGAGAAGGGACCCGTCTCGAGCCGGCCGCTCCGTAAACGCCACGGCTTGACCGGACCGATTGACGATGCGTTTATGGACTCGTTTGTGTTTGTGTCACCCAGCGGACAGACAAAATCGAAGTCGCTTAGAACATGGCAAGCAAGCGAACTTGATCACGCCATCAAGCATTGGAGACAGCAATTTCGCGGCGACGCCGTCGTTCGCGAGGACACAGACGTCTCGCGAACGAACATCGCCGACTCGAATCTGGTTCTCTGGGGAGACTCTCAGAACAACATGCTTATCAAACAAATCATGCCGCAACTTCCCATCCAGTGGAACGCGACAGAGATTCGTGTCGGCGAAAGGACATACTCGTCAGAGCACCACGCCTTGGTGATGATCTACCCGAACCCGCTGAACCAAAAAAAGTACGTAGTTCTGAACAGCAGCTTCACGTATCGCGAGTACGCTTACCTGAACAACGCACGTCAGGTTCCGATGCTCCCTGATTGGGCCGTCATCGACCTGAGGACTCCGCCCGGTACTCAGTACCCCGGCAAAGTTGTGGACGCAGGCTTTTTCGACGAGCAATGGCAGCTCAAGCCCAACCCGTGACCAGATCTCCTCAACACTTCGCAGGCGAAGTGTTTGCAAAGCGTCATCCTCACCGCCGTTGCTGGTGAGGATGAGCGGCCGCTGAAATCAATTAGTCTTTTAGGACGAATGTGATTTTCATGTTTACGCGGTACGCCTTGATCTTGCCGTCTTTGATATCGACGGTCTGATCCTGAATCCATGCACCTGTCACGTTTTCGAGCGTCTTACACGCACGGCCGATTCCCATTTCGACAGCGTCTGCAAAGCTCTTCTTCGATGAAGCTGTAATCTCTGTAACTCTGGCAACTGACATTCGTCCGCTTTCTATCTACTCGCAATCCGCGCGAGCTGGTTATGGGGTGTTTGGTGGGTTCACCGGGGTGGAATCCGGTGCTGTCGGCTTCTCTTGTTCCGTCGAAACAGCCGGCCGCACTTCGGAACATCCGATCAGGAACCCCGACGTTAAACAGCTTAGAACAATGACAAACCATTTGCTTCGCGTCATAAGTGTCGCCTTACGGTTCCAACCACCGAACGTGTTAGAGTGACTAGTCCTGTTAAAACAGTCAGCCCAAGGGGGCATTCCAGCAGAAATCTCCCCGATTTCCACTACAGCGCGTGTTTTAACGAGCCGACTGTTTGCAATGGCAATCACCGTTCAGACACAATTAACGATTGAATTGCCATGTGAATATG
>JBGCDN010000364.1:0-3849 GCA_045105495.1 Planctomycetaceae bacterium | reverse complement strand
CCAACGCCCAGCGGCAAGAACCCAGACACCCTGCGCACCAACTGCGCGAACTCAGAACAGCCGCTCAGCCAATCAAGACCCCAGACACTCTCCCCGCGGGAGAGTCGGGCGCTCAGGCCCGGAGAGGGCCCAAGCGCAACCGTCCAACACCTGCGTCGGTCAAGAACTCAGCAAAGCCCGCCCGGTCATTTCCCAACAGCCATGACCACACCGAACACGATGAGAGCCAGAATAAAGACGCCCATCACCAATGTCGGACCAAGCTGTGACGGCTGAGCCGGAGCTGAAGGACTTGTTGCCGAAGAAACAGGTCTAAGTGTGCTGTCGGCCGCCGGTTCTTTCACGACTGATGCCACGGCTGGCCCTGAAGCAACGTTTTTCGGCCTTGGCTCAACGGGCTTGGTCGGAACCACCTTTTGCGGCTTCGGATCTTCGGGACGCGGCTGATTGGCAGGATGGACGAAGACATCCAGACCTTTGCTGTCAGGCATGCCGCTACCGTGTGTCTCGCCGGCCATTAGTTGGCTCGACTTATCTCCGTAGCAGATAAATATGATGCCCTCGGGACATTCATCCTTCGCATCAATGCAGGGCACGACGACTTCGCCAACATCGTTCCACATGCGAACTTCATCGCCCGAACCAATGCCCAGCCGCTGCATATCTTCCGGGTGCATCCGAAGAGTACTGGTTTCGTCAAGGTACCCGTCAGTGTACTTGCCCTCGTTGAGCGTGACTCCCTGACGACTGGAACGCCCGGGGATAAGTATGAATTCAGCTACCATGTTGAATCACAACGATAAGGGTCTGTGAACCGCTGTCTTAGCGAATTCGGTCATTCAGGAACAGGAAGAGTCCGGTCCGGTCACTCAGACCCTTGCCGACTCTGCATCTTGGCTGTCACAACCACCGCAGTTCTACTTCAGACTGCGACTCAAATCGTAAATGACAATGGCTTCCGATGCTGCGTTGGCTGCCGGATACTTTTCCTTGGCCAGTCTCGTCGCTCGACCCCTAGCGGTATCGTCCAACTTGTATCGCTGGTGCAACTTGCGGTGAATCTTCGCATTTTCGGCATCGCCTAGCTGCGAATACAACTGCTGCAGCGTGTACTGAGCTTCGATGTTCTCCGAATCAATGGCGAGTGTTTTCTTGAACACACCAACCGCCTCGTTGAGCTTCGCTTCCCTATCTGACTTGCGGTTCGAACCGCGAATTCGCTTTGCCTGATCGAACAGTGTCTGGCCCAGCATATTCAGCACGACATAGTCTTTACTGAAATCGAAACCACGCTCTGTCCGTTCTGTTGGCTGATCTTCAACAACCTGACGGAAGTTTGCCTCAGCTTGATCGAACCGACCTTGCTGGCGGTTGATCTGCCCACTGAGTACAGCCACCGTCCAAGGCGGGGCTGCGGGATCTTTGAACGCGGAGGCTCGCTGAATGGCCTCGACAGCTTCGTCCAACTGACCAGGGCCAGCTTCCAGAAACAGCGACCGAGCCAAATTCACCGGACCATTGTGTCGACCAAGTTCTTCAACCTTGCGGAACGCCTGGTTCGCCTGTTTCAGTTCAGCTCGCGATGGACGCGGCCCGTTGAGATACAGGCCAATTCCATAATCGTTCCAGCGTTGCCATTCGGGAATTCCATTCTTCGCATTGTCCGGCCGGCTATCGACTCCAACGACCGGCAACGTGATGGAATCGGCTGCCAACGTGACGACGGGCAAGTTGTTCTCGTAGGGTTTCCCTTCTTCGTACCCGCGAATCTTCACTCCGTATTCGGCATTCTTCTCAGCAACAAACCGCATGAGTTCCGAATCGAATTTGCGATACTTCAGCTTCACATCAATCGTGATCGGGGCGTCCACATCGTCAGGCACGTCCAACTTGTAATGAATCGAATCCGCAGCCCCCGGTGGGATTTGATGCGTGTACAGCGGAACGAAAATGTCCTGCGCATTGCGGCGATTGATACGGTTGCCGTCTTTGTCCAGCATGAATGTGTTGATGAAGTGTGACCACGGATCGACAACTTTGTCGTCGTTCATTTCACCGCTGCGACCAATGATTCGATCCCCGGATTTGACGGTGACGTCCAACCAGATTTGGTTCGAGTCGGTTGTCCCCTGCGTAAACAGGTGACCGAGCTTCAGAGTGCGGACAACGTTTTCAATCAAGTACGACTTGCCCGGTTCAAGCTCCGGAATCTCTGGCCGCAACGGCGCGATGAGTTCGCCGTCTACGGTTCCTCCCTTGCGAATCCCAAAGATGTCTACTCGAACGACGTCCTGCAGATACTCTTCGTGAGCCTTAATTGCCTTCTCGCTATTTCGCAGCCAGGCGACACCAGTGTTGGCCGACGGGAACCCGTGGTGATGCAGCTTCCGCTTGCCACTGTCGTCAAAGTAATCGGCTCCGAACTCGTCTGACACCTTCAACTGCATGTGACAGTCATTGCAGTCCTGCGATTTTGGCGGGTAGTAAAAACTTCTTGAACCATGCCCTGACACACCACTCAGCAGCCACGGATCCCAGTGGTTTTGACCACGCAGGAAGTCTTTGTAATGGTTCAATTCGTATGGAAGGCTGACCTTGTGACAGGTTGAACAGAACTCAGGCTTGCTATGAAGCGGCTTGAGGAATGTCTTCTTGTGCAGGGACGGTTTCGCTTTAACCAATTGATTGTTGATCCACTGCAGCAGCACGTTGTCGCTTTGAGCGAACGGATAGTGAACCGGTTCATCAATCGTGTAGTCCGCGTTTCCTTCCGTGCTGTTGACGTGTGTGATTGCATGGCAAACCGTGCAAGTGATCCCCGCGTGAGCCGTCGGATGATTCACCATGTCGAAGTCAGGATCGTCGAACGCGCCAGAGAAGAATGGAACCGGGTCGTGACACCCAGCACACCACCTTGCGGCTTGCACGTTCCCATCGCGCTTCATGGCGACTTCTCGTGTTTCGGCGACAGATGCGAAGTAAGGCGGATTATTAAACGAACTGAACCGGTGAGAACTGTCCGCCCAATCGCCGTGAACTTCTTCGTGACACTTCAAGCAGTACTCGTTCATGTCCAGCACATCAGCGGGAATGAAGTTGCCGGTGACTGTTCGAGCGGGAGACGGATGGAAGTACTTTTCGCCATCCTTCGGCCCCGCTTGGTTCCAATCGCGTGGATCCTGAGCCTGTAGAGCGACCATTCCTGCGGCGACCACACCAGCGACCGATGCGTAAGCAAGCCCGGCTTTCCAGCGGATCTTTGGCCCAACCAATCGGTGAAGCCAATACAGCCAACCGGCCACAAGCGGGCATCCAACGTGCAACCAATAGACCACCGATCTGGCTGTCTGATCTGACAGATTGAAACTGCCAACTCGCACCAGCAGGAAGCCCGTCACCAGCACAGTGATGCTGATCGCAAACAGCGCGTAGCCGATGTTGACCGTTCGACGGATCTTCCGGTCCTTCGTGTTCAGCATGTGAATCACGCCGAACACAATGAACGGAACAATGAACAGCAGACCAAGGACAAGGTGTCCCAGAAACATGCAGATGTAAAAGAAGTCCTGGTAGGTCTTACCCGACACCCATTCGACGAACGTTACACCCGAGAGATAGACCGAGTTCGCAACAAGCACGGCCAACAACGTCAGAACAATGTTGTAAACAATGCGAAGTCGAGGGCCGATTGCCTTCTTCGCCTTGGGCTTTGTGGATGATATTTCTGCAGACATTCTTTCAGCGCCTTCCGCATTGATCTTAGCCCACCTAAACCGCTTTGCAGCAGGGGTGCCTGATCAATCGTTTGATACTCGAACGTTAGAGCAATTCTGTGTTCGAGTCAGCGCT
>JBGCDN010000363.1:0-4275 GCA_045105495.1 Planctomycetaceae bacterium | reverse complement strand
TAGCAGCCGTTCTTCGCGTGGGAAGAGTTCGTAGAACCTCGCAAGCTGTACCGCCGCCGGATCGTCATGAGACAACCATCGCTCAAGATTGTTGTCTAGCCGTAGGCTGCGAAGGGTTGGTGCCGCAGCGATACCCAATCCAACCAGAAAGAAGAGAGTGAGCAGCGATTGGCCACGGCGCGGCTGGCGAGCTTCTGGTTCCATTGCATCCTCCCTGATTCGTCACTTGACCAGAGCCAAGCCACGCAGATCGCGCGCCGCAGTCGTGCGTTCTTCAAACTGGAAGATGGCGATGTGGAGTATCCCTTTTGTCTTCGAGCTGCAGTGCTATCTGCCGGATAGAAAGACGCACATCATGTGCAATCTGCGATCAGTGAAGGCCCGCACCAATGGCAAGGTGAGCTAACCGGCACACCCCGCGCGCCAATCCGCACTTGCGATTGAAAGCAGGGGGCTACGCAATTCGTCAAACAACTATTCATGGGAGATCAACGATCTCTCAGATACACGAACCAGTAAACGGTGCCCACCAGAATTGCGCCGCCAATGATGTTGCCCAGCGTCACTGGTACCAAATTGGCAAACATGGCACTGACCGTTAGACCCGAGTAGTTCCCGCCGGTTTGTTCGACAGTGTTCCAGAACTCTGGCGTGGCTCCATACTTGGTAAGCAGCCCGACTGGGATGAAATACATGTTGGCCACACTGTGTTCGAAGCCAGCTGCGACGAAGGCAGTAATGGGGGCGATGATCGCCATGATGCGATCGGTAGTCGTGCGAGCACTAAGCGTCAACCACACCGCCAGACACACGAGAATGTTGCAGAGGACGCCAAGGCAAGTCGCTTGAAAGAACCCAAGTTCGCACTTCGCATTGGCGATGGAAAGCATGGTCTTACCCACTTCACCATTCGCGAACATGTACTGACCAGAACCAAAAACCAGCAGTGCAATAGCAAGTGATCCCACTAAGTTGCCGAGGTAAACGATTCCCCAGTTTCGCAGCAGCGCCCTTGTCGTGATGCGGCGACTTGCCCAGGCCATGACAATTAGATTGTTGCCTGTGAACAACTCAGCTCCGCCGACAATCACAAGAATCAACCCCAGTGAGAACACAAGTCCGCACAACAGCTTCGTCACTCCGTAAGGCAGCGGATCTGCCGCGCCGGACACAGAAACGATAGTGGCGACCACGGCTCCAAGAGCAATAAAGGCTCCGGCGAGAACGGCAAGGGCGAACATGGTGGCAGCGTCCATGTTTGCTTTTCGCACCCCGACGTCTTCTGCTTTGGTCGCCATGTCTTTCGGTAACAGTGCGTCGATATGCGCTTCTGTTGTGCCAGCAGCGTGCGGAATCGCCGACTGCTCAACTGTCTGTTCAATGAGAACCTCGGAGGACATATCTTGCTCTCTTAGTTGGTTAATCCTGTTGTATGGTCAGCCGGCACACGCCAAAAAATCATTTACAGCTCTGAGCACATCTGAACGGCTTACGATTCCGATCAGCTGCCCGTCGCTCGTGACTGGTAGATGCCGATAGCCACGTTGGATGAACATCGAAGCCAATCGAAACAGCTCTCAGGCGGCCTGTTGGACAGAAAGCCGGGGCGTAATCTCGGTGGCGGCTTTGCGAGCATCTCGCCAACTAATCACGCTCGCCCCGGTTCCAACCATCGCGATCAGCAGACTGACCGCTGTGCCGACAAGCGGAATCTGACTGATCCCAACGATGAGAGCACAACCGAGTGCCAGCGCGAGGAACTTCCGCCGCCCACTCGTCTCAGATGACAAAAGGGCCTTGCCCGCCCAGTAGCCAACAAGTGCTTTTGCGAACCAGACTGAGAATATGGTGTATCCCACTGCAAGGCTGGCGGTCGACAGTAAGCCAACGCCAAGCCACGGCGGCACTAGCAAATCCAGAGAAACCAAGCCCAGAAGTACGGCGATGGCGATCGTAGCCACGAGAAACAGAATGCCACCGGCGATGATTGCGATGAAGCTCCCCAGGCCCCACGTAAGACTGGCCAATGGTCTCGCCGTCATGGCAGCGACAGTTCGTTCGCTGCAGTTGGGAAATGCAAACACCATCAGTAAACCAACAGCCAGCAATGCTGCAAAATACTTCGCAATAGACAAGGCTCGGTCGGCAATCGTGGGCGGCGTGGCGTCTTCCCTATCGAGAACTCCATAGTTCACGACACCGGCAATCTGAGCCGCCGGATCGATGATGCCCTCGGCGTTGGATTCGTAGTTCAGATCACCGGCGATCGACGTCGAATCTGTCACCGTCAGTCCTGCGGCTACGAACTCAATTGGTTCCTGAGTATGCCACAGCATCGGCTGAGACTCCCTGCTTGCTACTGTCAACTGCACATCGCCACCGAACGCCCCAGCCAACTCACAATTTGCCACCGCCGCGGCTGTGTTACGCTCAATTGTGCCTGCCAATCGAGCTTGATAACCCGCATAGTTAAGCTCGCCGCCGATGCGACTGGCGGGCTGACAGTCCAGACTGACGCCAGCCGTAACCAGATCATCATCGACAGCCGCTGTATCGCCGAGAATGATCGTCTGTGCCGCGACGCGCACGTCGTCGCGAACTTTCCCATCAATTTTGATGCCCTGCGCAGCCCCGAGGACGTCTCCGGTAACAGTTCCATTAATCGTCACCGTTTTGGCAAAAGCAATTAGGTCTCCGTTAATGGTTCCGTCAACAACTACTTCTGTTGCGAAGACGTAGAGGTCGTCGTCGATGGTTTCTTCCGCCGCAACGGTCACCTGATCGCCTCTTCGCACTTCCGCGATGGCAGAGGAACAACAGAAGGCCACGGTAAAAAGCAATATCAGCGAACATCGCAGGCCATTCCGGTTCACGGCAGTCTCCCCTTTTTAACGTGACGAATGCTTGTTTGCTAATCGCAACTCCTGTGAGGGAAAAGCAATAACCGTGCCAGGGTTTCCTACGAAATCACACAACAAAACGTCTCCAATCGCACTATGCCATGCGCCGATCCGCACGTTGCCGTGCCCATTCGCACTAATCGCCGGTACTCAGGTTTCACTTTCCCAGCCGTGAGCCCGTCGAAGGATATCGAGCGACGGCGTAGCGACATCCGTTTGATCGGCGAGTTCCTTCAACTCCGCTGCGAGCAATTCCATTTCCGAGTTGGCATTGGATGCATGGCCGACTTTGACTTCCATGCCACTCGCCGCCAGCTTCCGTTTCATCAAACCGATGAGTAACCGTTCGGGAATCCACCGAAGAATGCGGCGACTGGCTGGTGTCAGTGGTATGCCGAGCGCAGAAAGAATGCGATAGCCTTCGCGGATCGCTCGAACCATCAACGTCATCGTCTCGCTTGAGCCTCGCAACTTTTCAAGGTTGTCCCCCGCCATTGACAACGCCAGCGCGGTGGGAACTATTTCTGCAGCGTGCGTTTTCAACCAAGCGTCCATCTGTGAGGAAATCGAAACAGGAAAGCCACCCGAACGCAACACATCAGAGATTTCGCGGATGCGATCGGACTGCGTGCCATCGAGTTCGCCAACTGTTGTTGGTTGCTCGCGAGCGATCAGGATGAGGTATCGCAGGAACCCTTCTTTCTCAATCGCCCCCACACCGGGGAAACCAGGCAACACGCGATTTCGACCGACCACGTCCGTCAGCGCCTCCGGACCGGCTGCGTTGTTCCCAAAGAACATCACGTTTGGACTTCTATTCGCTGCAAGGATGGGAAGGACTTCCAGGACACCTTGCTTCGGAAGCACGACGAGTATCAAGTCATAGACATCGTCCGGCTCCAGTCGTTCTGCCACTTCGACCGGTGTCGTTGTTCGAGCTTCTGTCTTGAAGTCTTCCAGCCGAATGCCGAGTTCACGAATCAGTTGCAGTCGCCGCCCTCGCGCAAGTACGCGCACGTCATGACCGGCTTCTTTTAATCGAGCTGCATAGAGTTGGCCGATATTGCCGGCTCCGTAGATGAGTACTCGCACGTTGAGGTTCCTCGAAATAGGTTCCGGCTGGTGACGTTATGAGATGCAGGCAATCGCTACTGGTCCGATCCTTCGTTGCCGGTTTCGCAAATCGCATACCGGTCACTTTGTGATCACGCGGACTGTTTATCGGTGGGTCTGTTGCACGTCTCGTTCCAGGCTCATCCCATCGACCAACTGGCACACATCTTGCAGATAGAAGTGTCATCCCTCCTGAAGAATGGTCCTCCCATGAAGTCAATGCGAAGTTGCCTGGCAGTCTGTTTTGTCACCGCCCTATGCG
>JBGCDN010000362.1:0-8346 GCA_045105495.1 Planctomycetaceae bacterium | reverse complement strand
GCTTGCGGCGATGAAACTTATCTCCAATCCGATGCTTGCATTGACGATCCGGATCGGGGGCGACAATGTACACCCATGAGTGAGCCTTCAAAACGTCCTCAGTCCTTGAGTCGCCAAGGATTTTCACTACTTGAGATTGTTGTCACGATCTCGATCCTTGCAGTTCTGATCGCGATTGTAATTCCCGCAATCCAGTAGGCACGAGCGGTAGCCCGTAGGACCGATTGCGCCAACCGGCTGAAGCAGATTGGAGTTGCGATTCAGTCGTACGAGAGCACCCACGGTCATTTACCACTTGGGAATAAGAACGGATTCAGTGTTCTCGTCCAAATTTTACCACAGCTGGAACAAAGCTCTTTGTACGAGCAGCTGGATCTCGAGCAGTTTCCATATTTGACCAGCTCGGAAGAAATCTTGCGGACGAATCGCCCCGATTTCTACCTGTGTCCTGCTGATGTATCACCACGAGGGCTCCGGAAAGCGGGGACATCCTACGTAAACAGTTTTGGCACGGGATATTTCGGGCAGCCAGATTCCGCGAGCCTTGTGTCCGTGGTTGCGGATAACGGTCCATTCAGTCGAACTTTGGGGGAGTCATTCACCACTGCACGGATTCGAGATGGGCTGTCCCACACGGCGTTCTTCAGTGAAGTAGCTGGATACCCGCCATCACAGGTTGGTGCCGTAACCCGAATTCCTACACGACCGGCGACGGTTCAAGATTGGCAGCAACTTGTTTCCGATTGTCTCGCAGAGTCGTTAGCAGTGGTGAGCAATTCTGGGCATGCGGATGAATGGTACACGCCGGGACTCGGTACGAGTGGTTACATCCACGTTGCCCCGCCGAACGGACCCAGTTGCAACTTTGATGGGGCCGTCCAGCTCTCGTTGTACTCCGCTTCAAGCGTCCACGGCGATGGGGTTAACTTGCTGCTCGGCGATGGAAGAGTCAGCTTTATTTCGAATACGGTAGATCTTCCGCTTTGGCGATCACTTGGGACTCGCGATGGTCGCGAGTCCGTTAGCTGGAATCCCTGAAGGAGACTGAATATGCGAACTTCCTGCTCGTAGTGATATCACTCACCGTCACAGGTGCATGTCCAAATTGGGACAAACTGAATAGTCCATACGACGGTGAGGACTTCCCCCCAAACTCAGATGTCGGTGGCGGTGGAACTTGCTCCAACGCAGGCCAATCTATTTTGTTTTCCGTTGCGGACGGGAATGTGGGAACGGCGACGATGAAAACTGGGGAAGTTGTACAACATGAGCACGATATCGAATTCTTGATTTCACTCTAACGGACCGGACTATGCGTAAACTTGTCGCCTTTAGTTTTGTTGGGTTGGTCATCGTAACCTTGCTGTGGTTTCAATGGTCAAAACCTTCTTTTCTGAAAGCGGAGGATCCGCGTGTTGATATCCCAACCGATCAGTTTACGCTAAGTCTGAACGGAGTGAGTTGCCAAACGGAACACCGTCCGGTTTTCCCAGTCGGACAAACGGCGAACGTCTCATGTAGTTTCAGCTACTTGACCGATGTGGATCCTCCCAGCAGTTTGAGGGTCGTCTTCGGCGTGAGACGTTCCGACTCGGATCAGCTAGTGACGTATCAGACCTGCTTAATTCAGTCGAATGACATTTCTGTGAATGGCAGAAACATTGCATTTAGTAGTGAGATTACCCCACCACGCAGTGCCTGCCCCAGCGTTATACTGGTGAAGGATCAAGCCTTGGTGCTCGGTTACGGATTCGCTGATTTTGAGTAGAATCGCATCGATTGGGGGTGAGGTTGGCACTACGACAAGTGTCAGCCTCACGGCGACTATCGTTTGACAGTTCCGCCGCCAACAGGTGTGCGGATCCGCTCAGTGACTCGCCGAGGCGAAGCCTGAACGGTCACTTCGCGTTCAATCTCGCGAGGAACCAACGCTGTGTAGGTCTTCTTCTTCACGGGAACACTCTCGTACTCGGTGACTCGAACGTTCTCTACCTCAGTTCGAGGAACCATTTCAGTGAATCGAATCCTCCGCTGCCGCCTGTCGGCGACCAATGAATCCACTGCTTTTCCGCTGCCCGAAGGGGTTCATCGACTTTGCCGATTGCGGGGCATGGCGCGAATCGTGCGCACGCGACCGGGCCTCAAAACGGCCCAATTCCAGGTCCGGTCCCCCGAAGCGCGAACAGAGGAGAACAATCGAAAGCGCCCGCTACTACTTCGATTTGGACTTCTTCACACGCTTTGGGAAGCCATCGTCCATCTCGATGAGCCGCAAATTGAAGCGTCCGGCGACCAAATCCCCGTCTTCGCGACCACACTCTTCAAACGTGACCTTCCCCGCGACGCCAAGACTGCGCGGCTTTCGGAAGAACCCTGACTTGCCTTCGACCAAGCCACCATGAGCCGTCGCCGGGTTCTTGTGATTCGGCTTGAACGCCAATCCGCTGACAATAATCGAGAGAACCACTGGCTTTTGATTGTCTTCGCGAACAGCAGAGACTTTCAGCGTAACTGCATCTGCAAAACCCATGAACGGGTTGCCACCACCCGTAAACACCTTGGCGTCAACATTTGCAAGTTGAACCGGCTTTCCATCGAGGCTCAGATTGATTGTCACCTCAGTGCTATCCTCATCGCTGCCCCACTTCGTCTTTAAAGCACCTGTCACCTCGCCCACCTGACGAGCACACATCGGTTTGCGTCGGTGGAATTCAATTTCTGGCTGACCGTCCTTCAATTCCTTCTCAATTTCAGCTCGACGCGACTTAATGAAGCGACGAACCGATTCGGACTCTTTCAAATAGTCTTGTTGGCTCTTGCCGACATGAGGCTTTACCAATGCGTTGATGCGATGTGTCTCTGCAATCAGACGATCCTCATCCCAGAACGAATCCAGTAGCCCATTGAGCATTTCGAAATATCGCTTTCGTGTGGCTTCGTTTTGATAAAGGCGATTGGGCAACATCGCGAACCCAGCCGCTGACTCGGGATGCCCTGCTTTGAACAACTGACCAATGAACTGCTTGTCAAACGCCACGTCGGCTCCCCATGGAATGAAATGCAGCCGCTGATCATCGTGGTGCGAGTAGATGAAGTAGTTGTTTTGATTGCCGCAGTACCCGTCCCAAAACCCAATCAGGCTCTCCATGGCCCAGAACGTCAGAAACTTCTCCAGTTCAACGAACTCGGCGAGCTTCTGGACATCGACTTCTTCATTTTCAACCAGCTTCGCGATCGCATAGAGAACCGATCGATCGTCGGGCTTCCTCCCACCGAACTTTCTTTCGAACCGGACAATCCGATCTTCCACAAAGTCCACGACCGTGCCTTCGTACATCTGTCCTGCATCACCACCAAAATGATGCTTCAAGAAAGTCGGCCGAGCGGACTCGACGTTTGAGTAGACACCAAGATCGCGATCGTTCACCCAGACATGAGCAAAGCTTAACCGTGGCGCGGCAAGGCCGACTCGACGAAAGCTGGAGTAGGTCAAATGCTGGCTCAGCAGTGCGCGGTCCTGCTTGTTGTTGTTCAGCGTGAGACGGTCCAAGCCTGCGAACCTGCGGTTCTTCTTGTACTTGTCGAACCTAACTTTGAGCGACGGGCGTTCTGAATCCTGTGAACCGAGGAACCCCTTCTTCCGGAGCCCGACCTTGCCAACAGATACTCCGTCGATTGTCAGCCCGGCCTTGAAGTAGTTGTACGGGCTGTCACGTTCTTCAAGGTCCAGCGAGTTACCCATATTCCGCGTCTCGCTGCAAAGCTCCTTCCAATCAGCCTCATCGATCGTAAGACGTATGTCACGAACCTGACTCACATCGAAGAACTCGTCCATCGACGGTTCAGTCTTCTGTGCCACACTCGCTTGGCTGGCAGCAAGAAGAAAGAGAATCGAGAGTGGTCGGATAAACTGATACATGTGCGCCCCGTGCTGTGTTCGAGGTATTTCGTTCCTCAACCACAGATCTTAGCAATCAAACCAGCAGTACACCTCTCACCCGCCCGCGCATGAAAAAAGACCGACACCAGTTGAATGGTGTCGGCCTCTTAGTTTCGGTGTTGTTTGCGAAGAACTATCGGATGACAGTCCCGCCAGACACAGGCACGCGGATCCGCTCAGTGACACGCCGAGGCGTATCTTTGTAAACCTGAACTGTCACTTCGCGTTCAATCTCGCGAGGAACCAACGCTGTGTAGGTTTCTTTTTTCTTCACGGGAACACTTTCGTATTCGGTCACGCGAACGTTCTCGACCTCAGTTCGAGGAACCATTTCAGTGAATCGAATCGTCCGTTGTCGCTTCTCGGCGACCATGCGTTGTACCTGTTCTGTGCGGTACTCTTTGCGATCACGGTAGACGACCTCTTCGTAATCGTAAGGAACACGAACCTGTTGCAACCGTTCCTGTCGCACGGTCCGCTCGCGTTTCATTGGGCGATAGGAAACTTCTTCGTACTGGTAAGGTACCTGCACCATTTCCTGACGGACTGACGTGCACTGCTGCTGAACTGCTACCTGACGTGGAACGTAAACCCGTTGAGTCATGTACTGCGTTTGGCAACCACACGAAACCGGAACACAAGCTCCACACGCACCACCAATTCCTGTTGCCGCTCCGACTGTCGTTGCTGCAACTGTTTGAGTCAGGGGTTGTTGAACCGCCACCTGCTGTGTTGCCCAATAACCAGCGTCCTGCATGACAGTTCGCATCTGAGTAACAGGGACCGTTCGGGCGACAGATCGAGTTCCTGTCTTCTTGACTCGCACGGGTACCATTTCCGTGTACTGTTCGACTACGTTTCGATACTGAGGGCGATACTCCGTTCGAAAAGCCTGTCGACGGACACGCTCAGGAACAGACACCGTGACTTCACGACGAACGTTCTCAGTCACGGGCTTCATTCGAGTGTAGAATTCTGTCTTCGTTCGAGTGACAGGTTCAAGAACCTGACGTTGCTGTTTCACAGTTCGAACACGAGGAACGGTTTCGTAGACGGTTACATCACGTTCTCGCTGAACGCGTTTGTACTCGACTTCTTTAACCTTGCGCGTCTCGTTCACAAGCTTTGGAACCATCACGGTTCTCTCAACGGTGCGCTCTTCGTAGCGAGGTTGAATCGCCACGGTCTGACATTGCATGGGCACGGCCACACACTGAGCGACCGGCACACAGCCAGCCGCACCAGCAGTCATCATCGGCGCGGAAATCATGGGGGCAGACGCGTAGCTGATCGGCTGGCCGTAAGCCATTCCGTAGGGCCGCGAAACACCACTGTTACAATCACAGTCCTGTGCCACGACAGGGCTCAGGGCGAGGCCAATAAGGCAAGAAAAACGAATAAGGTTCGACATGACGACTCCGGCCACGAAGGGAGAAACAGGACCGACTTACCACCGCAATGAGTCCGCCCGGGAGTCCCGAGGAAGCAGCGGTGTTATCTCGGAGGATCGACGCATCAACCAGAGCGAAAGAAGTCAAAATGCGCAGTTCTACACGGGCTGCTCAAGCACGCTCCACAGAGTCCGGCAGATCCTGCAAGGCAGTCCAGGAGAACAACGATCATCACGCGGAAACTGCCGATCCGAGCGACAACATCGGGTGACCAAATCCGCTATCATGCACCCGCTTGTCGGCTAGCGCTACTGCGGAGGATAGAGAGAATGGCAAATCTAAATCGGTCACGGGCTGTGTACTGCGGTAGCTTCGACCCACTGACCCTTGGTCATCTCGACATCATTCGCCGCGGCGCTGGCTTGTTTGACGAAGTCGTTGTTGGAATAGGAATCAACCCAGACAAGCGACCTCTGTTCTCACCAGCCGAACGGAGTGAACTCATTACGCTTGCTACGGAGAACTTGCCCAACGTCAAAGTAACCACGTTCGAAGGACTCGCCGTTGATTTCGCCAAGTCATTCGACGCCGGTGTCCTGCTAAGAGGTGTCCGGTCGCTGTCAGATACTGAAAGTGAGTTCACAATGGCGCTGGCAAACTCGGTTCTTGAGCCACGGCTTGAGTCTGTCTTTCTGATGGCCAACGAACAGTTCGCTCACATCTCCAGCACCCTGATCAAGCAAATTGCACACATGAGCACCGATGGCACACGAGAGAAGCTTGTCGCTTTCGTCCCGGAATGCGTCATCGATCCACTTCTGGGCAAGGTTTCGAAATAGCAACACTTGCGTTCACTACACCGCAGTGAATATGGCAGAACCGGACGAAAGCGGGCGAACATTCACTGAAAGCTGACGGGTAATAACCAAGGAAGTGTGAATTGCGACGACTTGAACGACCCGCATTTTCGTAAGCCCTTTGCCAGCAACAACTTGTAGGCAGCATCCTGTCATTTCACGGCTTGCGACGCAGTGAAACCAGTCGTACACTCGATAAAGAGTTCGGAATGACCACCACTTCGGTGCGTCTGCTTGACCAGATGGTGAGAATTAGGTGAGCACAACTCAAATTGCTCCTAAGACACACGCTGAACCGCAAGGGCGGGATCAGGAACCGTACGAACCTGGCTTGCTGGAAGGCCTGCTTAGCGGAATGCCAGCGTGGGCCATTAGCCTCTGCGTGCATTTGATCATCCTACTAGCGCTAGCCAGCATCAGTATCGCGGTCCAACAGGTTCAGGACAGTACCCTCACGACCTTCATCGATGAGGAAGAAGTCCGACCGGAAGAATACAAATTCAGCAGCACGGTTGTTGACGCTGTTGGAAACGAGAGCGATACGAACATCGCCGGCCCGTCACTCGCCGCAGCACAGAACGTCGGAGCCGACAATCACCGAGAACGCGAACAACGGCTAGAGGAGACCGCGTTGCAGCCTGAGATTCCCATCGTGGAATCTATGCCGACTCCCAACGAAGCCGATCTCGTGAAGCAGTTCGACGCAGTTGGTTCGACAGAACACACCGGTGGAACTGAAGGTGCCATGGATCGCATCACCATGGAGATTGCCGCATCGCTGCGTGAACGCCAAACACTGGTTGTCTGGCTATTCGATGAATCCCTGTCCGTTCACAAACGACGTGACGAGATCGCGGATCGGTTCGAAAACGTCTACCGGCAGCTTGGCCTCATGGATGTGAACTCAAAGAACGCTTTGAAGACTGCCGTGGCGAGCTTTGGTCGCAACTACACGCTTCTGACCAAAGAGCCCACAACAGACGTTGAAACCGTGGCGAAGGAAGTCAGAAAGATTCCAGCGGATAAGAGCGGTGTTGAGAACGTCTTCGCCGCAGTGAACAACGTCTACAAGAAGTTCCTGCCATGGCGTCGGAAGAAAGGCCAGATCCACAACGTGATGGTCATCGTCGTGACAGACGAACGTGGCGACGACTATCAACAGCTTGAAACAATCATCCGCAACATGGCTCGCAATAGCATGCGAGTCTACTGCGTCGGAAACGCTGCGGTGTTCGGTCGCGAGAAGGGTCTGATTGAACACACCTGGGAATTTGAAGGCGAAGAAATCACGCGTCGTCTTCCGGCTGACCAAGGACCTGAAACCGTCGCGGCCGAGCGACTTCAACTGCCTTTCTGGGCTGGAGATCGCGGAAACCTGTCGCAAATGTCTTCAGGTTACGGACCGTACGCTCTAACTCGATTGTGCACTGAAACGGGTGGCATGTACCTCGTCGCAGAGGAAAGTTTGGGACGTCACTTCGATCAAAACATCATGCGTGATTACACGCCCGACTACCGCCCCATCTCTCGTTATCAAAAGCAACTCGCCACCAACAAAGCCAAAGGCGCCTTGAACAAAGCTGCCCAGATGACGCAGGTGGATGCCATCCCACAGCCACAGCGCGTGTTCCTCGCAACAAGCGATACAGTGCTTCGACAGCAGATTACCGAGGCTCAAAAGCCGCTGGCAGATCTCGTCTACAAGCTACAGAAATTGCAGTCCACGATCTCTTCCGGCGAGAAGGATCGAAGCAAGTTGGACACACCTCGATGGCGAGCAAGTTACGACCTCGCCATGGGTCGAATTCTCGCAATGATGGTCCGGGCTCACGGATACAACTCGGTCCTCGCGGACATGAAGTCGTCTCCCAAGTCCTTTGAAAAAGATGGCAGCAATCAATGGCGACTCAAACCGTCGGATGAAATTCTTGGCGGGCCGACCGTGCGAAAGCTTCATAAGCAAGCCATGAAGTACCTGACTCGGGTTGTTGATGAACACGCTGGAACGCCGTGGGCACTGATTGCCGAAGTTGAGCTTAGTGAACCGATGGGCTGGGGTTGGTACGAAACAAAGATCCAAATCGCGGCCAATAACAACATGGCCAACAATCGAAACCGACCGCAGTTCGCCCCCGAGGAAGAACGGCGTCGACAACAG
>JBGCDN010000361.1:0-2555 GCA_045105495.1 Planctomycetaceae bacterium | reverse complement strand
CAGAGAAGCGGTCGACCTCAGCGATACCGATCATGATCAGCCGCCAGCGACACACTCTGATCCGCCCGAACAATGCTGCGACCACTGTGGCGGTTCCCTTCACCTGATCCACACCGCAAACCGAACCAGCTGGCGTGATATCTTTCACGGCAGCTTGCGTCCTGCATGGTATGATCCTCCATCAGGCTATGCTCGCATTCTCGCTGCTCGAGCCAACCTACGCCGATCAACCCATGACAGTCTCTCTGATCACGGGTACAATCCATCCGTCGCCGCCAACCACCGTGGTTGATTCCGCAAGGGGGAAACGGTCGGACTGAAGACCTCACCTGGCCACACCCCAAACCAAGCGGCAAACTTCAACGCACGATCTATCCGTCATCATCCTGACGACCGATAGATCGCAACTCGTTATGCGGCAATGAACGAAACCGAAACTTATGTCGCTGAACAGATCCGCCTCCGCGTGTGGTCTGGATACGACGACGCCGAAGACATCCAAGACATGATTACGGATATTCTCGAGGACGAAGCTGACGAGAAGATGCTGCGGGCACGCGTCGCTGAGGAATTCCAACGCAAAACGAAGGCAGAAGCCTCATGGCCCGAAGAGACAGTCTGTGACAAACTAGAGGCTGCCTTCAGCGCGTTGCGTGATCATGGCGTAATCGCGATTCACAATGCCGGATGGGACAAGGGTGAAGCGTTCCACAACTGTCTTGAGGAGTACCGATCGCAGGGTAAGCCTGAGACTCTATTTGGCATCTGCTACTACACTTCACAGGATGTCGATGGCGCCGTAGATGGGCATGGCATGTACCTCGGTTACAGCTCTACCCGTCCGGAAACGGAAGACGTTGATGCCGAGCGTGCTGGCGCTTTAATCTGCTCCGAATTGCAGAAGGTTGGACTCAAAGCCGAGTGGGGCGGCAGTGCAAAGTCCCGAATCAAGTTAGAAGTCAACTGGCAAAATCGCGGCTGACCTGAGTGCCGCATAACAATTGAGAGTTTGACTTCGCGTCGCCGGTGATAGTTCGTTTTGATCAGGGTTTGGCTTCTTGCTTGGTTGGACCAGGTCGATCGTTTTGTCGAGCCGAAGTTCAAACTCTTTGTTTTTAAAGAAGGCAGACTTCAACGGATATCGCTTTTTTGGACCGCCAGCAAGCAGAACCGTCCGCCGTCTTTTCAGGGGTCTTCTGGTAACTTTATGCGGCAATCGTGGGGGTTTGCTGGACCATTCAGCCCCCGGAACACAATGAAACTTGGCAGACTAATGGGGGGCAGAATGATTTGCTCAGTCGTGTTTCATTATTCTGCCCGCATCATTCTGCCATACGACATCGATCGTTCACCACGAGTTGATTGCTGGGCCCAGAAGCCAGCGCTTGGATCCGCTCGTTCCCATCCAGGTCACAAGACTCTCAGAAGAACCAAACAGTGAGCCACCACGGTTCTCATTCCTCGCCAGTTCGTTATCTCGCCGAGAACACTCCATGCCAGACCACCACGCAGAACCAGCAGACTGTTGGAAGAGCACCTATTCAATCGTTGCCAAAGTGGCATCCGTCGAGAAGGAACAAAGTGATGGCGTGACTGCACTGCTCCGGCTCATTGAAAACAACGGTCTGCCCGGTGCAAACAGTGACCCACTACCCGAAGAGATCTCAACGCAAGATCACGTACTCGATCTCATTGCAGCTGCCGAACACGACATCAGCAGTTCCTTGTTTGATTCACTCTTCAAGGACGTTGTGGGTGCCAACCCCAAAGCGATTCTGATTAACATCGAGACTGGTGACGTTCCCGAACTTATCAACGCGGGCTATCCGTACGCCGAGGGATTAGAATTCAATTTCCAACCATTGGAAGATCTCAAGAAACTCTCGTACTTCACGCTCGACGATTTCCTAACGAAATGTGCTGGCAAGCCCTTCGATGAGCTTGAGTACTTCGAATTCGCGGACCTCAGCTACTTGAACTTCGGTGGACGGTACGAAACGTGGTCCGCATCGGATGTCGGCATTGATGCGAAACGCTCATTGCTTGCATCTGTGGCCATGATTGCTGGGATCCGATCGCTTAGAGATTTTGCGAACGAGAATCCTACGCCGGAGAGCATTTGGTTGTCGGTCTCGGAGGGCTGCCGAGTAATGGGAGCGCTTACGCGGGTTCAGTAGCTTTGGTTTGGCTCCGAAGTAGGATCCTTCTGAGATTTTCGTGGCTAACACACGATCAAGACGCGAAGCGTCGCATTGCCCCCTCTCCCCCGGAATCACTGACGTCAGAACGGGACACTTCACTTCGGGGGAGAGGGCCGGGGTGAGGGGCTAGCTCACACTGCGTTTTGGTTGTCCCCTCACCCTAACCCTCTCCCCGCAACTTAATTTCCAGAGCAAGCAACAGTCACTCGCGGGGAGAGGGGACTGTCATTTACGACCACAAACATCTCGGAAGCACCCTCAAAAAAAGCCCTCGCATACGGAAGCATGCGAAGGCTTGGATCTGTTCAGAAGAGTTAGCTACGAGACAACTCTTCCTCGGTGAGAAGATTCAGT
>JBGCDN010000360.1:0-5453 GCA_045105495.1 Planctomycetaceae bacterium | reverse complement strand
GAGAAAGTGGAACGCAGTTTCGCTCACATGTGCGAAACGGGCGGTGCAAGAAGAACGTGGTTGCGAGGCCTTGAGAAGATCAACAAACGCTACTTGATGGTCGCGGCTGGCCACAATCTTGGGCTGATCCTGCGAAGTCTGCTCGGCAGTGGCAAACCAAGGCAGATGGAAGCTGTTATGGCCGTCTTGTGCGAATTGATCCACTGTTATTCGAGCCTGTGCGTTTCGAAACACGTCAAAGAGATCACACAACGCATTGCAAGTCTTGCCGCACCAACTCGCACCCAAGCGCTCGTCGTGTAATTTTTTAAATTGACGAAACCTAGATCAGCCATTCTTCAACAGGCTGCTAGAGGTGGTGCCTTCGATTCTTGAGACACTCCCCGAGACGGACACATTTGACAAGAACTGACGGCCCTCCAGCGACTCAGTAGCTACCGTGTGATCATTCGAGGAAGCTGGCCGTCGGCGGCAAGACCCACGCAGCAGCGATCGCACGGATTCTTACGTTTGTCTTACGAACAGTGCCATTTTCGACCTCCTTACAGGATTGTTCGTGTTGTCCCGACGTGAATCGAGTTTCGACAGGGTACACGCAAACGAGAGCAGACACCCTTCAAGAATCTTTAGGAAACGAGCCACTGCCGGAGATCTCGACGAATGGACGCCTCAGTTCCAATTAATGTGGCTTCCTCTGTAAGTGTGTGGCTCGACCCCTGGATTGAACTGATGGCGACCGGAGAGCTTAGAAACCAAGATTGCCGCCAGACGTGGGCGACGGTAGAGCCGGATGGCGAGGTCAATAGTTCGTCTAGCTGTATGCGATGGAGCAGGTTGCAACGCGGCAGCCTGCTCGTCGGTCGCCTCCCTCGAGGGATTCGGGCCGATCGCAAAAGTACGTCGGCCAGCCACACCTCACGCATTTAAGGAAGGTTCCGAATGAAGCCAAGAACAGCCTCTCAGACCGGGTGTAGGGTACACCCGCGAGTGGGGTTTCCAAGCGTTTTATAGGGTCTTCGCCGCAATCCCGAATGTGGCTCTCGACACGTAGTACACTGTGTTTCTCCGTGTTTCGAGGCGAACTGGGACTCCGTTTTTAAGTCCCGTGCGCCTGCCAATTCCGCCACTCGGCCGTGGGTGTAAGTTGTTTGCGATAAGCCACTTACGCGATTCGTCTCTTCGGGCACGTGCCGGAGAGCGGGTGTACTCCCGGGTGTACCCGATTTGGATAGTGTCACTATACACCACGAATCAAAGGGTTTCAGCCATACAGAGTCTCTAAACGGGTATCCCGTGCGTTTCGTGGGTACCGTTCCTAGCCCCCCGAGTCATCCAGCTCGGCTCTTGGTCGGTCGCCTGATTCCATACTTTCAGGTTGCCGCGAGCTGAGGAACGACTTGACCCGGCAATGGCCCCTTGATGTTCCAAACGTCTCGATATGGCACCAAAGCAGCTTGGGCTCCAAGACGCCCCTCAGAGATGTCTCAAAGCCCAGCTCACATGTGTGCGATACAGCCCCCGATCCTCCACCAGTTCGTAGCACCAGTTCCAACCGACGGACGCTTTGATCTCGATGGGCCAGCATCCACACTTAGATGCAGTCTGACGCGGGATCTCGTTCTTTTGACGCGACGCAGCGCGACGAGGTCGATTTGGTTCAGTTCTATCGCGTCATGTCATCCGGGGTCGGCCGAAAATTGCTTGCCGACGTTCGTCGCTGAGGCCTCTTAGTGTCTTGATATTGGTCAATGGAATCTGAGATGGATTTGGGTGTTCCTGTATCGCATCGGTGACCGAACTTTCACGGAGCAAGTGTAGTAGCGGGTACGGAGAGCGGTTCGTCAGGTTTTGAGGATCGCCCACATCTGTTCCAGCAAACTGGTAGTCCGGATGAAAGCTCGCAACCTGGAACCGGCCTGCCCAACCGTGCGCAGCGCTGAAATCGTCGACGATACTGAGAAACTGATTGTAGTCTTCAAAATCGCTCAGCAGATTTGTGACGATAAGAAGTGTCGTTTCAATGAGCATCGGGTCGGCTTGCTCTAGGAGGACGATTTCCTTCCGTAGTGCTTGAAGCAAGGCCTCCTGAGAAGTAGCCGCCGTAACGACCAGGCGGACACGACCGGCATCCCAGTGCTTGCCGGCGAACGGGCAGAGTCCAAGACCAATCACGGCTTGCTCAACCCACTTGCGAACGAGGGCGGTTTCCGTGTTCGACATGATTTGCAACCGTGATCTGAATTGGGAACGCCAACCGGGAACACGTGATTAAATGAAAGTTCGCAAATGTTCTGCCCTGTGTGTCTGAAAGAAACTGTTTCTTGGTAATCCGTGACGTCATTTGCTCTTCCATCCTAGCGGACATGCAAATATTGCAAATGCAGAAACGGGTTATAAACAAATTGGCAAATCAGCCATGCTGCTCGAGGCGATTCCGTGCCACCCCTTCGCGCAAGCTAAATCTTCCCCTTTGAGATTCGTGCGTCATTCGCCCTATACCCGATTCGCTTACCGACGTAGGCTCGCATGAGCCCTCATCATGAAGGCCAAGTGACTGCCGCCCGAGTCAAGAATTTTGTTCTCTTGTCTCTCGCTTCTTCTACGCGTGATGCGGTCGCTTCTGCTGCGTCAGATTCACGGACGCCCATCGCTTTCTTTGCTGCTGAATGCGTTGCCCGCTGCGCGCAATACGACGAATCAGCCGTTCATTTTTGGGAGTTCCAGATGCATGATTCGATGCCCGAGGCTCAACAGAGAGAGATCTTTCGCGTGCTCGTAGAAACGCAGGACGACCGAATTGCTGTCGCTGAATCTCGTGCACTCACCGCAGCCCGCTACAGCCTTGAAGTCGAGCAGTTGGTCGCTACCGAGCCAGCGGGCGTTAAGGGGAATTGGCCTCCGCTCGATATCACTTTCCCCACTCCTCGATTAGTCACGCAGGGCTACGAGAGGCACTCGAATGAGTAATCGCAAACCCGCGCCGCTCATACCGCCTCAGAATCGGAAGCAATGTCCTGTTTGCGGAGAGCCTTCGTACTCGGCCGAGGGTGTTCATCCTCAGTGTGCGAAACGTCAAACAGAGGCGGCGGTCGCTCCGACGCCATTCGAGGTTTGGTTGCGACCACTTGGCGATAAATTTCGGCTTCGGGTCGAAGCTCAGAGCTCTGCTCGTTGGCTGATCGCGCATCTTGAAGCCTTGCCGGGTTCAAAGAAATGCGAATCCGTCAATTGGGCTCCGGATGGCTACACGTTTAATGTTCGGCTCACAACGAACCTAACGCGCATGGAGTTGCTGAAGACTTTGAGCGAACTAAGTGAAGTGCAGTTGATGCCTCAGCCTGCTTAGAGCCGTCAGAAGAACTTCGTGACGCCAACCGACGCAATGACACCGATTCAATAACCCCACGCGAGTTAAAGCTCGCCCCGTGACGGAACAACGAATGATCTGGCTATGGGTACTTGCGGCGATCGTTGCGTGCGTCGTTGTGCTCGTTGTCAGCCGGTACTTTGTCCTTTGGTTACAGGCGTTAGTGACAGGAGCACACGTTAGCATGTTGTCACTGGTCCTCATGTCACTTAGGGGAATAGAGCCACGGATGGTCGTGCAGTGCAAGGTCATGCTCGTCCAGGCCGGACTGCCGGATGTTCCGACAGACTCCCTTGAATCTCAACTACTGGCTGGAGGAGACATCCAGCGCATTACAGTCGCCCTGGTTGCTGCAAACCGCGCGAACATAGCACTCGACTGGGACACCGCGGCTGCGATTGATCTGGCTGGCCGGGACATACTGGAGGCTGTTCGTATGAGTGTTGATCCCAGGGTGATTAACTGCCCCGATCCAAGTGCGGGGTACGGTGAGAAACTCAGTGGAGTGGCGAAGGACGGCATTCAGTTGCGCGTCAGAGTTCGTGTTACTGTCCGGACCAATGTCAAGCGGCTAATCGGTGGCGCTACTGAAGCGACAATCATCGCACGTGTTGGCGAAGGCATTGTTTCGGCGATCGGCTCATGCGACAGCTACCATGAGGCGCTGCGAGACCCGCTCCTCATTGCTCGTCAGGTTCTCGCTAAGGGGCTTGATGCACAGACCGCGTTTTCGATCGTGTCGATCGACATTGCGGACATAGACGTTGGAGCAAATCTAGGGGCGAAGCTGCAGATCGATCAGGCTCAGGCTGATATCCGTATCGCTGTTGCGCAGGCAGAACAGCGTCGCGCGATGGCCGTCGCCCGGCTTCAGGAGATGACCGCCCTGACTCGGCAAAACGAAGCAGCCGTAGTTCTCGCCGAGGCTCAGATTCCCGCAGCGGTATCAGGAGCTCTCCGCAGGGGAAGCCTAAGAACACAGCCTGCCTCTGCGTTTCGGCGCTCAACGCGGCTACGCTCTGGCTACCAGTACCCACGACTCAACCGACCCACCCAAGGCTCTGACTCAGAATTGTCCGGCGCCTGACCCAACATAGAAGGACCCCCATGCATCTCATTCGAATCGCAGCCAAGTCACCTCATTACATTGACCCCACTGAGATCGTGCACGTCTGTGCGACAGACGATGGTCGCCAACGAGAGACAGCGGTCTACCTCAAGAATGGGCACTCGCTTCTTGTCGGAATGGCAGTTGAGGATTTCATTCGCGAAGCATTCGGTTCTGCGTCCGGTGGCAATTCGAGCATGGTGTGAATGCATGTCCGTCGAGCTCAAGCACTAACCTTAAGTACTAATCTCTAAGAAGGAGATATCTCAATGGGTGACAAGGGAAGCAAAGACAAGGGAAAACGGGAGTCTCAGAAGAAGTCCAAGTTAACGGCAAAGGAAAAGCGTCAAAAGAAGCGGGATCGCAAAGCGCCCAGTTCTACATAGACCGTCAGCATATGCGTCGTTTCCGAGCACTTGAGACCGGACCGACACCTTGCGATGCCACACTCCGCAGCCTCGCTGATCGCATCCGCAGCTGAGCTGAACAGCGGTCGGAGGGGTGGAGTTCGTGCTCAGCGGGGCTTGCTGGGACGGCGCTTCAAACGCTTCTGCTGGCGAATAGACAGAGGTTCCAATAAAAGAACATGTGCCTGCAACACCCTTGCAACAGCAGCGGGTCTCGGAGACGGCCCACGGTGAAAAGTGTCCCGTGCGCCTGCTCTTGGGCAAATCAGAACGGACTTTGCAGACATGGACTCGGAGCAGATCCTTTTCGGCCGAGTCCGGAGCAGGGCGTATCGCACGGGAGATGGTATGGGCTTCCTTCTTCGCGTCGGTCGATATCACCGCGGTACGTTGGCCGTCAGCGGAATGAGCGTCGGCGTGCGTCACCGAAGCAGACACGGGTGTGCATCACCGAAGAAGCTCGGTGTCATTGGTAACGGCCGGGTATTGCCAGATGTGTCTACTATGCTCGGATTTCTTGTCCGACCGGCTCTTTGATTCCGTTTTCGCCATAGTCAACAAGACTTCAGGG
>JBGCDN010000359.1:0-15741 GCA_045105495.1 Planctomycetaceae bacterium | reverse complement strand
CGAACAAACCTGGTTCCCGAACCGCGAAGAACTCGAGAAGTACCTCGAAGAACAAAAGGCCAAACGCGGAGGCGAAGACTTAGAAGTCGCTGACGAGATCGTCGAAGGAGTCGATTCGGATTCTGAGAATGAGGAATCCGAGACCGAAGAGGTAAAGCTTCAGATTCTCGATCTGCACGAAGTTCGAGACATCAACAAAGCGATGACGAAGCTGAAAGACTTTGGGATCGAGATCAAAGACCTTCAATCAGCAGGAACACGAAACGGCGAGCCGTATCACCCATTCGGCGTTCGTTCCGACGACAACACCATCCCGCTGAGCAGTCTACGCGACTTGCCGCCAACACTTAGGAAGATGGGCGAAAAAGGCCTGAAGCTCACCCGCTTCAAAGGCCTGGGCGAGATGAATCCTGACGAACTATTCGAAACCAGTATGGACCCCGAAAACCGAGTCCTACTGCAAGTCACAATGGACGACGCTGCCGCCGCCGACGAGATTTTCCGAGTCCTCATGGGCGACCAGGTCGAACCCCGCCGCCAGTTCATCGAACAACACGCGCTGGAAGTCAAAGACCTCGACGTCTAGGAGTACTGCTTGGTGTGCGGCAGAAAACATTGACTCGTCTCAACGCTGTCCTGTCCGGATCCCAACGGAAATCACAAGAACCGAAACGCCTATCGAGCTTCAAAACCACTTCTTCGCGAGGTGAAAGTCCGATAGGCGAGTCTGCACGACGCCTGTAGTCGTCGCAGCGCCACAAGAGCGAGTTCGTTGCGACGTATCTATCGAGGCAATCGAACTCTTACTCGTTGCATGTCAAATCAAATCCAGCCCACGCGTGACGTGAGCCATTACAATCGGCGGTTTGGCAGAATTGGATTGGCGGGGACTTGAGTTGTCTTGATCTCGTCGTCGCCTTCCTCAGACTCTTCGCTGTCAGAGTCAGCATCGTCTCCGTCAGCGTCGTCTTTCTTGTCCTTCTTGGGTGGACCGCCGGGTGCTTCTACTTCCGGGGTAACTTTTAAGACGATGGGTTTGCCTTTCTCCACCTTCGGAGCTTCAACGGCAACCTTCAGTATCATGCCAGCGCGGAATTCCTTGATCTTCACGCGCTTGAAATACTTCTTTCCATTCCGCACAACGTCGACTTTGATTTCGTACTTGTACGTCTTCTCCTGACTGTAGACCGGAATCACAAACGACCGTTTCTCTCCGGGGGTCGTCATTGGCTGGTCGAGAAGATACACGCCGGCATCCTCTGGCAGTTCAAACTTGATCCTGGCCTGGTACTGCGAGAATAGCTTCTTTGACTGCGCTTCCGGCGTGAGGCTATCGATGTCGATGCCCTCGCCACCACCACTGCCATCGCAGCAATGTGGATAGCTCTGGCAAGGGCAGTCCTTGTTTGCCCCGCACACTGGTGGCATGTCTGACTGCTTTGACTGGCACTGACCGCCAGCACCTTTCTTTGATCGTGATTCCTTTTTGCTTTTTTGGGCGCGAGAGGAAGTGTTCTTCTTTCCTTTGCCCGCCAGTGCCACACCGTCAGATGCAACAAACAGCATCGAGACGCCGACAATTAGGAAATATCGCATTGCTGTCTCCGCAGTTTTCTTGGGACTTAGCCGCCAGCCTGTTGATTTCTTCTCTAACAAGTGATCGGCAGCAACTGCGTGTTTCCCGAGACAGCCCATTAAACTGTCGCGCGCGAAGGTTAGTGGTACTTTTGGGGTTGGTGAGACTGGGTGATGGGCGAAGGTTGTTTGCTCGCGTCGACCTTCGGACAACCAGCAGTACGTGATACGACCGGAAGAATCAGGCTTGTCCGCACATTGTGGAGAATCGGCTCGCTAAGAAACGGCTGGGCGTGTTGCTTCTTGCTACAAGCGTAACGGAATGAGATAACGGCACGGAGAAAACGGACTAAGGAGGTGGTGCTCCAGCTCGGGCCGCCGCCCTTAAAGCTGATCGCGGGACCTACGACGTTAGTCCAGAGAAGCCCAGGATACATGCATTCGATAATCTCGTGCAGCCACCTAGCAGGACCATAGCAAGTCGATGTCAGTGTTGTTGGAAGCCATTGCAGGCCCGGGGGTTGGCCACCAAGTTCAGATTCGGATCGGCCAACGTATTGTCGTGGGTAGATCAACGGATGCCGACCTGAGCGTTGTTGAGGATCTCCAACTTTCAAGCAATCACTTCTCGATTGCACCGACGGAGCGATCATGCGAGCTGGTCGACATGGGCAGCACGAATGGGACTCTGCATAACGGGCAACATGTGCAACAGGCCGTTCTGCAGGATGGCGACCAAATCGTCGCTGGGCAAACGACCTTTACGATCAGAGTGACCCTTCAGCAGCCAGATTCCCAGGCAGAACCAGCGGCCCCTGCAACAAACCCAGGTGCAGATGCATTGGCATCCTTGAAGCCGATGTCTGTCGCACCGCTCAACTTGCCAGCTGTCAGGCTCTGTGAGGCGCTCACGCTGACGGACGAAGCAAATGCCCAGTTGACGGATTCATCAACGGTAGAGCAGTTCATTCAGTCACTCGTATCAGAAGAGCTGTTTGCTGACGCGATACGTGTCCGTGCTAAATCAATGGATCCCGCTGCCGCTGTCTTATGGGCCAGCCGTTGCCTTATGGCGGTACTTGCTGATGCTCTAACTGACGGTGACCGAAGCAACCTCGCCGCAATTGAAACGTGGATTGCAAATCCGACGGAAGCCAACGGACGACTCGCCATGGCGGCGGCTGAAGCGTCCGGGACGGAGCACCCATCATCCATGCTCGCGATGGCGGCATATTGGAGTGGTGGAAACGTAGCCCCGCCTGGCTCACCCCCCATTACACCAGATCCTCAACTGCCATCTCAAGCCATTACGGGAGGCCTGATGTTACTAGCGGTGAAGGCCCCGGAATCAGCAGCAGACACCTATCGTTCGTTTCTGAATGCTGTTCGCGTTTCCGAATAGATCTAAGTTCATCAGGGCCACCCAATGAGGGTCCGAAATTAGAACTACGGCATGCCGTTGTCAGATCCGCCAGTATATTTCTGGGCGTAGAACGAAGACTTCGGGAGGACGTTGGGTGGAGCTACGGACCCGACTGTCTCCGTTTCCATGGCTTCTTCCACGGCTTCAAGAATCTGGTTGCTCTTGTAGAGGGCTATCCTTTCCCAGAGCCACCGGAAGACATCTTCCACTTGCCACGATTTCTCAACACCGAAGTGCTCAATGAATTTTCGTATGTCTTCCATCGAGAATTGATGAAAGTAGTTTGGCTTTTGCTTCCAAAGATGCACAGCCGCCCACGCAGATATCAGACAACCTGTTCGCCCCTGGCCGAACCCGCAGTAAACCAAAGTCTTACCCGACTCAATAGCCTTTACACCAGCCTCAAGGTCGTTCGCAGTCACTCCTTCAAAGTCTTTGGTAGGCAGGTGCAGGTATGTAATTCCGTTCTTCTTTAAATCCGCTTGAGATGATGTCGCCATCTTCCTTTCGTTCAAGCTGACGACTCTCTTAAAAGCGTTGGTCTTCAGAAAGTACAGAGTCTTTTCCTCGAGTTCCTGTACAGCATCTCCGCCCATGTAGCCAGGCGCTGCACTTCGGTAAACCCGACCGAAACGAACGCATTGGAAATTTCTTAGGAAAGAATGCGCACGCCCACGAACGAAAGTTTTAGGGGTTTTCTTCTTGGTGGCTTTCGTCGCCTTTGGTCCTTTAGGGGGTAAGGGCGGTAGAGGTGGAGCATCCATGGGCCTCTGGCGATACACCTCAAAGCCGTACTTACTTTTCTTGGGCATTGAGCAATTCCTTCTGGTGACCACGACACAAGCGTCGCGGTGATCTTACGCTGACGACCAAAGCTCGTTGCAGACCACGCGGACCGCGATCAGAGAGCCTTACACCCTGTTATTCACCCGTAACGGCGGCCAACTAACACTGATTTCCAAAGAAGAAGGAAGTTGCCTTCGGATCTCACCAGCACCAGACTAAGCCATGTCCCCAAGCCGTCCGATTAGCTGGTTGGTTGGAAAATAGAGATCGACTCCACCCATCAGTAGAACAGCGGCATACACCAAACGCGAGAGGCGCTTGTTGCCGTCAAGCACTGGCTGTGCAGCGATGATGGAACCCAGCAAGAAAAGCCCGATGTCGTACCACCTCTCGTCGCCCTGAGGCGGCTGAAATTTGGCTAGATTGAGTGCACGTTCAAGGACTTGAATCCCGCCGGGTACGGATGGGTATTTTTCGGCCGTCACCGTCCATCCACGATATGGCGATGGTGGGATGATCTTCATCGCATGCCAGGCTGCGATCAGATTCGGCCGCGTGAACGGCAACCGATTGCCATGTCGTCCCTTTTCCACAAATCTGCGAACAAGGGCGGTACCATTCTTGCCAGGGCTGGCCCATGCCATCGCAATGTCTAACCGTGTAGCTTCGTCGGCCTGGTCAATACACATGCCGCTTTTGAGCTCACGCCGGTATGACTGAACATTGTTGTGCAGATCATCAACGTAGTGACGCCTCTGAAGCTTCTTGGCAAAGTCCGTCGGGACCACGAGAGCGAGAGTGTCGAACATCGTTCGCTGGTCTTGCCCGTTGCGGAACTTGATGCGGTCTTTCCGACCTGTGTAGTTCGCCAGGCCCCCATTTCGCCAATAGCCCTTTGGGTCACTTCGGTTTGCCTCCCGTTGAAACAGCATCTCGCAAGCACGCTGCTTGAGCCGGTCTCCATACTCCGCTGTCATGGTTGGAACCCGCAGGCATAGTTCTCGAGTGAACTCAGCTCTGGTTACTTTGACTGACTGCTTGAAGAGTGATTTCATGTCTCTGGCTCACTAGATGTTGACGAACTCCAGTGGTTCAGGCGAAAAGCAATCAAAGACTCCCTGGAATTTTGGAAGAGTTTTTGTGGAATCGCCAAGCGTCCCTTCCGGACCTGAGCCCGAGTCCCAATCCCATCGCAGTGTTGTAAAGGGACCCTGACGGAGTTGGCGGGTCACTCTTTGGCGGCTTTGTGTCGCGAGTTTCGGACGAGCTGCAGCGTTTTGCTTTTCGTACATCTGGCAACCTCCATGCTGTTTCCTGCGATTCTTCGTGGTATTCTTAAAAGCACATACTGAAGAGATCAGCCGGGCAACGCGGAGAGAGCGTTGGAACTAAAGGATGTCTGATGGCAGATCCGAATGAAGTCGTCAATTTCCTGGGACTTTCACTCACACGTCGTGAGAAAGACAACCTGCTCTCCGGGATGGCAGCACCAGCTGTTCGGCGACTCTCTCCAGGGACCAAGCTGTACCGCGTTGCCGATCAAGGTCGAGCCAGCAGCACAACATCTAAAGTCGATGGAGAAGCGGGCAGCTGGTGGTTTGGAAAGAAGGCGTTCGGAAAGATCCTCCAGTACTGTCTCCAGCATGACGAACTCGGCCGAGGACTAGGTTACGCTGCCCGTGAAGCCTGCGCTGTACTGTTTGGCTGGAGCAGTTGTGATCTGCTAATCGAGGCATACACGATTGGCAACGTTCGTATCTTCTACGGAAAAGGGAATCCGCAAAGCGAAGCCGGCGTGACGCTCCCGGGTTGGGACGATGTCGATCAGTGGTTCATCCCAGGCATTAGCGAACGTGTTAGCTCTGCCGGAACCACGCACACCAAACTGAGTGCGAAAGGCGGAGCGAAGATTAAGGTCTACCGAACCTCCTCGGTTCGCAGCGCGATGGTAAGTGCGAGGTCGTTTAAGAGGTGACCTTTGTCGTCGGTTACTTGAGAGTCGCACGGATGTCTCGCTTCGAGAGAATCTAAAGCTCCGTCGCGAAGATTCGCCTGATGGCTCGCGAAGCTCTTCCAGCAAGTGACATCGAACCGGCTCGAATGCGTGCCGTTCCGGGTGCGTAGACGGTGCCGGTCCAGTCTTTCGTGCTGATTGCTGCTCTTGCCTGGTAGCTTGTGGCCGTCGTTTCAGTCCGTGGTGGCATGAGTCCGGCCGCGAGAATTTCTCGGTTCGGTTCTTTACCGCCAAGCGTCGCTACTGTCTTGATCTCGCCTGAAAATCGAACCATTGGCGCGGATCGTAACTGAAACTCGACAGCCAGTCCGCTCACGATGAACTCTGCCAGATCCTGGTCGATGTAAATGACTGCTTCTACATCAGTTGGCTCGCACACATGACAAACGATGGTTTGTTCATCGAGAAACGCGTCATGGTTCCTGCGGTCAAGCGGAGTCCCCGTCCAAAGCCGTACATCCTTCGTAGCCTCAGCTGGCCTGGTGACATTTGGTGGGGGGAACACGACACCGCTTCGCTCACTCCGAACGACTAACGATTCAGCTTGCCTTGCAAGTCGTTCTACCCGTTTGGCAGCACTGTTTCGTGCTTCCTGCGTACTCGGTATCCGCGCGGCGATGGAATTGTCGAGACCGCGTTGAGCGTTTAGGTGAGCCAATCTTAAGTCAAGCTGTGCTAGTTCCTGTTCGTGTTCTTCAAGCTGAAGTTTCAACTGCAAGCTGTTCAACTTCGCCAACACCTCGCCTTTCTGGACGCGGGCCCCAGACTCGATCGCTTCTTCCAGTCGACCTGCGGCATTCACAAACACGGCGCTGTCAACTGGTGGTCGAACCACAAACGGAGCGTAGACGTAGAACGGGAATGGGATGAAAACGATCAACCCAAGTGCGGTCAGGAAAGCCAAGAAGCCCGTGGCCGCTCGTGTTCTCGTCTTTCCTCTTTGAGCCGCAACTCCACGGACTCGACCAACCAGTCTTGCGAACAGCATTCCAATTGAGATTACCACCGCAGGTCCGGCAAACACGACAGACAAAACGCCTAAGCCCAAACCGGCTAGTGTGTGATGGAGAAACCAAACGATCCCAACCAGTACGATCCACCGGTAGACGCTGGACGCGATGCCGTACGTAAATAGAAGCCAACGTCGCGTTGGTGGATGGTAGTCGTACTGGCCATTGTCGATCCCAAGCACCCATCGATCGAAAGTGGTCCACACAACTTCACGCGACTCGCCGCTGAGGTTCGGCATGCCTGTCAGGTCCGACAAAACGTAGTAACCGTCGTATCGAAGCAATGGGTTACCGTTGAATAGCAGAGTATTGATCGAACAGATCAGCATGACGTTTAAGAAGAACGAATTCGCCGGACCGGGCACACTTGCAAGCCAGAGAAACGTACAGATGGCTGCCAGTGTCAGTTCCACAAACATACCCGCCAGCGAGACCGCAATACGCGGCCACTTGCGAGCGCTCATCCATGAATCGGTGACGTTGCAGTACAGCAATGGCATGAACGCGATCAGAATAAAGCCGATCTCGTGACACTCGCCGTCAAAGTGTTTGCACGCGATTGCATGACCAAGTTCGTGCAGAACCTTTATCAGAATAAACGTGATCGCGATGAACGGGATGTTTGCTGGTGTCACGAATGAGGCCACGTCCGGCAACCGTTGACCAATTTCTTCCAACCGCCCAACAACAACCACAACGGCAGAAGCGATGAGAAAGCAAAGGCCGGTCAGCACTGATTTCGAAAGCAGAACACGTGTGAATGGCTGAATCAACTTGAGCAGCGGTTCGGCATCAATACCTCGGAACCGAATCGACATCAGGGAACCAAGCTTGGCAATCCACGCTCGTTGTCGCCTCTGCCAACTGGCGTCAGCCATGCGGCGGCCGTAGCCGATTCCCGTCGATGCCAGGAGGCCCGACTTCAGAAGACTGGTTACGAACTGTCCGACGTTGGCCGCGGTAAGTCGGTGCCCCGGGAATCGCGCAGTCAGTCTTTCCAGCAAATCGATCAGCGAACTGCGGCCATCAAGGAGTTCAAGAACTGCGTACTCTTCGGCTCTCAATTGATAGTACCGAAGGGTCAGCGGGTCTTTGACAACCCATGCGGCTTCACCACCGCTCCTGTTAGGAACCGTGACGAGATCAGGCCGGCGCCGAAAGTAGATTGTTCTCTCCTCAGCATCCATTACTTGCCTGTGGCATTCGGATCGACGACAGCCTGTACCGGTTCACCAATACTTAGCTGTTGCCTTGTGTTGTCGAATTCGACATGAATTTGGACTTCGTTGTTCACTGAATTCACTTCAGCTCCAACGTAGGTGACAGTCCCAATCAACCGCAAAGAACCGTCCTGGGCGGAGGTGATTTGCACTTTGGATCCGACAAGCTGACGAACACGAGGCAAGGCTTTCACGTAGCCTTCGACTCGAAGGCGATCGAGCCTGATGACGCGAGCAATGGGCGTTCCCGGCTCAACCCACTCGCCTTTGTTTCTGAGGATCTCGGCGACTTCTCCGTTGATCGGAGAAACGACACGTCGCTTTTGCTGACGTAGTTCAGCGAGCTCAAGGGTTCGATCTTTGACCTCCTTGGTGATCTTCGCGGTGGCTTGATTGTCTCTGGCGAGTTCGGCTTCTTTGCGTAGCCGCTCAACAACGGCCGCAAACTGATCCACGACAGCCATTTCCATCCGGGCCTGCAATTGTGTGACCGCAGAATCAAGTCTGGCTTTCTGTAGTTCTAGTTCGCTGAGATCGTACTCGAGTTGTCTCTTCTCAACGTCCGCTTCTGCAAGACTTGGCCGGTACCCGGCTCGAGCCGCCTTACCTCTTTCCAACGACTTCTTCGCCAGGTCCCGCGTTTTCATTGCGCGTTCAACGTTGGCTGAATCTTTCGCTTTCTTCTCAGCGATTTCTTGTGAGAGGGTCGATCGCTTCTTCTCCTGTTCCGCTTCGTAGACGTGAGCATCTGCCACTTTAGCGAGTAGTTCCGAGTCTGCCTGACGTGCTGCAATTCGCACGTCTAGCTTGGCGAGCTCTACCGCAAGCCGACTCTCACCATCATCCAGCCTCGCCAACTCCTCTCCCTTGGCGACCTTCTGGCCAAGTCTTACGTTGATATTCTGAAGCGTGCCTTTGTCTGATGCGGGCACTTCGGCCTGATCAAGAACCCGGACAAAGGCTCCTCGGATAACGACCGATTGCTGTGAAGCAGCCAAGGCTGGTTCGACGCCAGCTACGCACATGGCGACCGCAGCTATTAAAACACCCATCATGATGGTCACTCTCGCTGTCAAAACAGTAGCTGTCGCTGAATAAGATCTACGATGTCTGCGAACAAGACATACCCCAGTGATCGACGTCCACAATCGATCTTGGCAATTACCGTCGCACCGGGACGTAGTTCAAGTCCATCCGTAAGAAGGTCCGATTCGGTCAGTCTGACTCGAGCCGGCGTTGAAAGCTGGCCCGCAACATCCAGATCTGTCGAACTGCCAACCCAGTCGAGTGTTCCCGTATATCGCTGGCCAGTAGCCATCCGCAGGATGAAACTGACCGACTGCGGTGTTTCACTTCGTGAACTCAGCACGTGTCGAACCATCTTATCGGGGATTTGCAGGATGATCTCCCACTCCGATTTCGGGTCGGCCATTTGGACAAGAAACTGGCCCTTCTGCACAGGACGCCCGGCAAGACTGCGCGATAGGTCGCCATGCGATACGAGCCCGGGAATAGGAGCACGCACAATCAATGAATCCAACTGCTTATCAACCAATCCCAGCTGACGCTGCAGACTCTTGATTCTTGTGCCGAGCTCTTCTTCGATAGCAGCCTGGGACAACCCTGTCTGCGGATCGATTCGAGACCGACTCGCAGTCACCGCAGCCAATCGACTTGTCGCTGTATCAAGATCACCTTTGATGCGTTCGCGTTTCAGATCGATTTCCGGGTTCGACATACGAAGCAGGACTGCATTCGCCTGAACGACATCGGAATCGTTCGCTTCAACACCAACAATCAAACCTGCCTCTGGAGCGAAAACATCCTGCCGAACTGTGGGGTACAGCGTTCCGGGAGCTTCGACGGTAAAGTCCGCTGGGATCAACCACAGCATCAGTACCAGTGCCAAAACAACGCCGAGAATTCGTCCGGCGCTGCCTGTGAGGTACCTTCTTACCAAAGAAAGCCGCCCACCAAGTCCGCCGGTTCGTTGATCGATATTATCCAGCGATGATTCGAACTGCTGCATGATGCCTGGCAGCAAGCTGGTATCAGGCACGTGGGTCTTAAACTGCTCGAGGATTAGAACCGCGGGGCTTGGGTCGTTTTTCGTCCTTGCGGTTTGAATGAGCGAGCTACCAGAGTCCATGCAACATTGTTTTGCTGCCTGTTCTACGCCTGTTTCGCCAAGTTCTGACACTTCAGTCCACGCGATGTCACGATCGGCATCCAAGACAGTGTCTGCCAGCATTCTGAGACACCTCGAAGAGTTCGCGCGGCGTTCGGGATCAACCACACCCGTTGTTGCCAGCAACACAGTCTCGCCACCATCGACGCGGAGTACGCTAATTCGATCGACCTCCATCAATGCCGCCGCATCAGTCGCCATGATGTTGCACGCCTGATCCAATCGTTCGGACGTATGCAACTGGGCAATTAGGTTCAGCAGCACCGTCTGCCGGTCTACCTGTTTGTTCAGAACCCGAATGCGATTTCGTCGTTCGGCATCAGCGTGCAAAATGACAATTGATCGGAGGATTTCTTCGAATTCAGAGATGCAGGAAGAGTCCTGCACATCTGCTGCGATGGCCAACCACGCACGATCGTCGACTTCTTCGCGAACCAACCAACGCTGCGAACTAGCGTTGAGAACCTCGCGACGAACTTCAGCAGAATCCGCTGAACGCATCGTCGACTCAGGCATGGGCTCCTGAGAGCTGGATCGAACTTGAGCCAGTACCTGCCCGCTGTCCGCCACCAGAAACCAGACGGCGACGTGCAACAATCCAAAGGTCTGCGCGAACTCCTTCGCGGTCGCACTGTGAAACTCCGCGGCGTTGGTACGCTGCAGACGAAGTTCAGAGCGACGAAGGAAATCGTCAGCCTTCTCAATGAAGATGTTATGGTCTTTGTTCAGAGGTCACTCAATCAGTTGGCAAAATCTGGCGAGCCCTGGGCATGCCCATTCATCCAAGACTGCCCACTTGACGATCACGGACAATCAGCGCGAACCGGCAAGCCAGGAATAATCCGAATAAGTGTTACTGAATACCCGGCATATGTCCCGATGTCTATGAAACAGTAGTTTTACGGACGATCCGTTTTTCTGCCGTTCTTGTCGGGTCAAACAGCTATGCGTCGAACGCGAAATCTTGCCACAGTCTGCTGTTTCATGCTTTCATGGCTATTCCTCAGCGGATGCGCTTCTGTTCCCGAGAGCCTGCCAAAGACAGTAGGTAACGATACAAGCGAGATTGATGCAATCTCAGCTTCACTGGACGCACCACAGGCCGAAGTCTTTGCAGACGTAACCTCCGCACCGCCAATCACTGCGGCCACGGTGAAGGACCTCAGCTCATATTCTTACCGAGAGATGGGCCTTACCGAAGTCATCAACCATGCCATGCAGCACTCGACCGTACTGCGCGAGTTGGGTGGAACTGTTCTCCGAAACCCCGATGGGATGAGGACTCAGTTCACTCAGAAGATTCAAAACACAGACCCGCGTTTTGGTCGCGAAGCGGCGCTGAGTGTCTACGACACTCAGTTTGATGCTCGAGCGATTTTCAACAACAACGATCGCATCTTCAACAACAGCTTCTTCGCTGGTGGGACCACTGGCTTCAAGCAGGACTTGCACGACTACGAAGCCAGTCTTTCAAAGCTGACTGCGACTGGTTCTCAAATCTCTGTTCGTAGCTTCTTCAGTCACGACTCGAATAACGCTCCGGCCAACACATTCCCCAGCGCTTGGACATCGTACGTTGAGGGCGAAGTTAGGCAGCCACTGTTGCAAGGTGGTGGGCTTGAGTTCAACCGGATTGCCGGACCGAATGCTCAGCCTGGTGTTTACAATGGACTGCTGATTGCCAGAGCCAACGCTGATATCAACCAAGCTGATTTCGAAGTCGCCATTCGAGATTTCATTAGCAACGTTGAGAACGCCTATTGGGATTTGTACTACGCCTACCGCGACGTTGACGCTCGCCGAAAGGCAATGTTGAAGGCTCAGGACGCTTGGCAAAAGCGTAAAGCACTGGAATCCGAAAGTGACCCAGCCGAACTGGCCCTTGCCAAAGAACAGTATTACCGGTTCAAGGGCGATCTGGACGAAGCGGTCGCTGGTAGATTGGTTCAAGGCACACAAAATCGAAACGGCAGCACTGGTGGAACGCTTCGCGGGACTGGTGGCCTGCTGACGTCTGAAAGGAAACTTCGTTTGTTGGTCGGTTTGCCAACCAGCGATGGATCGCTTATTCGACCTGCAACAGAACCCATTACGGCAGAAGTTAAGTTCGACTGGAACTCTACTTGCCAGGAATCCTTCACTCAGCGTGCCGAGCTTCGTCAGCAGCAAGCTCGAATTCGCAAGCGTGAAATGGAACTCGTCGCGTCGAAGAACTTCCTAAACCCTCGACTGGATGTATTCGGTCGATATCGGTTCCGAGGATTCGGTGACGACCTAATTGCCAGCGGCCAAAACGGAGGCACTTCTCCCGCATCTGCTGTCGGCAACATGGCAACAGGTGACTATCAGGAATGGACTACCGGAGTCGAAGTCAACGTTCCACTTGGTTACCGTCGAGCACATGCCGCTGTTGCAAACGCTGAACTGCGTTTGGCACGCGCGCGAGCAGTCTACCGCGCGCAGCAACGTCAGGTTGTAAACGACCTTGGAAACGCGATCGCGGATGTTGATCGTGCTCGAGTTGCAATCTCGGACAACCTGAATCGATACCTCGCAGCCGAAGAAGCACTCGACACACTGATCGCAAGCGATGAGAAAGTTGGACGTGTGGAAGTCGATCGAATCCTCGACGCACAACGTCGCGCTGTTGAAGCCGAAATCAAGTACTTCCGATCTCGCTCCGAATACGCTGTCGCTTTGAAGAACGTGCACTTCGAAAAGGGTTCACTGATGGAGCTAAACAACATCAGGCTCTCAGGCGGCCCAGACATCGGACAAGGCTACAGCAACGGACCACCGATGATCACTCCCGGAGTAGGAGAAGAGTACTTCCCTATCCCGGATGCTGATTATCCGGTGCCAACCGGCAATGCTGACAGCCAGTTCGAATCTGCCCCCGAGATTGCTCCGGAAGTCACAGCGGACATCTAGCCGGCGTCCGGTCCCGTCGGATGCTGCGGCAGCGTTGATGTTCCTTGCTACTTGGCAGTGGTGACTCTCGAAGGTTCATCGCCGCGTCGGTGGTTCCAAGAGAGACCCCATGCCAGTGTTCCGCCTTGCCTCCGATTTTAGAGGCCGGAAAGAAGATCCACGCCAATTTCACGGGCGGTTGGATCTAACCGCATTCTCGTTCTCGCCGCGTATCAGAGTCTGAAGCTACCGGGCCCACAGATTCCGCAAAGAATTTACCAGGGGGGCGATGGAGCGTTCTCGCATGACACTGGGAGCCCTATCGGAACTGTTGATCCACCGCGGTGGGGGCTCCAACTTCCAACACCAGTAGCACCTGCATTGCTGATCACCATAGCCAGAGAGGAAGGTCGCATGAGCGGAACAGATCGAGCTCGAGTCACAGCCACTTCGCGAGAGGCATTGCAGTCAGCCGTCGTATCAGAAATTGAATCTGCCGCATTGGGGCGAATGGAGGCCGCCGGTGGACGCGTTGCTCAGCTCGCGCGTTTTAGATCGATTCTGGGTGAAGCACTTGGAATCTATGGCACTGTCAAAGACCTGATCGACATGGCCATGGAAGGGTACAACGCGCTGACGACTCAGCGCAGGATGGTAATGCGAGTCTCATCGGCCCACGGCTTCGGGTATTGGGCGTTCCAGCACGCCAACATTTCAAACCCGCTGAATCCTCCTAATTCGTTTCTGATATTGCATCGCAAGCGGGATGAAGAGGACCGACAAATCGGCGAGTCAGTAGGCAATCCGAACTTTTCATCCGATGGCGGTTTATCGTCGGCAGACTGGAACATGATCTGGCGGCGAGGCGTGAGAAACGTGACCGGAAGAATGCAAAGTCAGCTGCTACGCATGGCGTCGCGTGGCCATTTGCAGCAGGTACTAGCTGATCGCTTTGGTCCTGCAGCAAATGTGCATCGGCAATCACACGAAACGATCGCCAACCAGTACAAAGCTGTCGTGATTAGCCCACGACTTGGCAGCCCCACTGCGGCAGCGTTCACTTTTTTTGTTGCTTCCCTCGACGGTGCGGCGGATTTGGAGAAAGACATGAACATGCGGCTGTATCAACAATTTCCTTACAGACCCTAACTGCCGTTTAAAGAACAACAGCCGACTCAGCCCTGTCGAGCAACAAGCAATTTCAGACACGCAACCTCGAGCGCCCTCGTATGACAAGCCCACTCCCAAAACCAGGTTTCCGTCAGCTGTATGACAACTACCCGAAAGGCACGAACGACTTTGGAGCCGGCGGCGCAATCATCGACAATCCGAATTATGAACACACATGTGCTTTGAGGATGTCTGTTGCACTCACGCGATGCAACAAAGACATAATGAACGAGTTCGGTGGTAACGTCGCACTCGATGTCTCAACATCCACCCGGCTGCCCTACGCACGAGGAGCGTTGGCACTGGCACGCTATCTTGGAGGGCGATACGTCGGTTGGGTACCCGCACAATTGGGTTCGTACCGCGCAGTCATGCGTTTGCGGACACAGGGAATCATCTTCTGGAAGACCCGAGGGACTGTGGACCACATCGACCTGCTTGATGGAGCAACTCACGCATTACCAAACGGACGCCATCGGTCGATGCTGTGGATCCCGCAGCCTCATCAGGTCATCCACGCTTTGTTTTGGCAGTTGGGATAACGTTGAGTCTCAGGTTGCTTGCTGATTTTCGAGCGAGAGATCGACATAATGGCTGGATGTCCAGTCAAGAGCCCGAAGACAACCCCGAATGCGTTTCAATACTCCTTCAGCGAGTGAGACACGGTGACGACACCGCGCGAGAGGCGTTGTTCTCTGTGGTGTACGATCAGCTCAGAAGAATGGCTCAAGGGCTAATGCAGTCCGAACGCAATGATCACACGTTGCAGGCATCTGCCTTGATCAACGAAGCCTACTTGAAGCTGATCAAAGGCGACGTGATTCAGACCGTCGAGAATCGCCGCCACTTGTTCGGAACAGCCGCGCGAGCAATGCAGCAAGTGCTTATCGACCACGCGCGTGCCCGCGCGACGGCGAAGCGTGGAGCCAATTTTAAGCGCGAGCATCTGGACAACATTCTGGATGAATTCGAAGACAAGCATCAAGTTCCCTTCCTTGATCTTGAAGCAGCGCTCACCAGACTGCGTGACGAGTCTCCACGACAATATGAAGTCATCAGCCTACGGTTTTTCGCAGGGCTTTCTATTCCCGAAGCTGCACAAGTTCTCGACTGTTCAGAAGGCACTGTGCAAACAGAATGGCGCATGGCACGTGCAAGGCTGCATACCTGGCTCAAGGCGTAGTATCGCATGAACGACTCGCAGTTAGTGAAGCTGTTTGAACAAGCGCTTTCTAAGCGTGGTAATGAACGACAAGCCTTCTTAGACAGCCTTGGTGCTCAGGAGCGTCAGCAAATCGAACAGTTGCTGGCAGCCGATGAATCTGCCGAGCACCGTGGCTTGTTCCAACCCGTTGTGAAAGGGATTGCCAAGCAAAAGCTGTCTGCCCCGGAATTGGGCTCGACTGTCGCACCCAATTCGGAACGAGGCGAACACACGGCTGTGC
>JBGCDN010000358.1:0-2734 GCA_045105495.1 Planctomycetaceae bacterium | reverse complement strand
CTTTGGCCCTAAGACAGCCGAGGTGGACGCTGAACTTGTCGCTCGGAACCTCGAGAAAGGTGGCGTTGCATACCTACGGGTCAACGTGTTGCTGCCGATCAACCACTACATCTACTCAATGGATGAAGGCTTCAGTGGTCGAACTGAAATCACTCTCGGTCAGATTGAGGGTCTCGAACCGATCGACGGCGCCTTTACCCCATCGAAGAAGCCAAAGGTTGTGATGGAAGAGCTGCTCGGCCAAGAGGTAGAGAAGTTCTTCAACGAAGTAACCTGGACACAGCGATTTAGAATCGTTGATGCTCGCACAGCAGCGATTAAAGGTGAACTGACTGGGCAATTCTGCACAGCAGGAAAAGACGGGCAGGGCGGCAATTGTACGCCAATTCGTCCGCCAGCTCAGTTCGAAGGTAAGCTTCAGGTCGATCCGACGCTGCCCGAAGAGACTGCTCCAGAGGTCCCGGAGTTTTCTTTCAATCAAGTGGTTCAGCCGACTCGTGGCAAGCAGGATAAGCCCGATCCACTGACACTGGCTTTCAGTCTTACTCCCGAACAGGCCAAGGTTGGCGATGAAGTTCGCATCCAGATTCAGATGAACCTTGATGAAGGCTGGCACGCGTACGGCCAGGATCAAAATCCGGCACACAGCGGCCTGCCAACACAGCTCAAGGTGCTCGAAGTCTACGGACTGGAACCCATCGACGATCGGTTCACTCCTGATCATGCCCCCGAGGAATTGGATCCGTTGGGTGAAGGCAAGACACAGCTGCAGTTCCATGGGACGATTAACTGGTTCCGTCGATTCCGAGTTACAGATGCGTCGTTTGCTGCGAAGGGCTCCATCAACTACCAGGTTTGCAAGACCGCGTGTTTGCCGCCGAAGACTGTCGAGTTCACGCTTGGCAATCCGGCGCTGGCTATGGTGAAGCTGGATGGAGCTGAAACAGCGTTGGCTGATGCTGATGATGTTGGCGGCGACGCGGACGAAGAAATGGCCGCTGGATCGGTAGGACAGTTCCTCCTGTTTGCATTCCTCGGCGGATTGATTCTGAATGTCATGCCGTGCGTTCTGCCGGTTCTCGCAATCAAAGTACTGAGCTTTGCCAAACAAGCTGGCGAAAGCCGAGCTCGAGTTGTGGTGTTGAACTTCGCTTACTCGGCGGGCGTCATACTTGTCTTCCTGATTCTCGCGGCGTTGGCTGTTGGAATTAGCGTGGGTGGCGACAAGCTCGGCTGGGGTCAGTTGTTCCAGAAGTCCGAGTTCAACCTGATCATGGCAGCGGTCCTGTTCGCGATGGGACTCAGTCTGCTAGGTGTCTTTGAAATCCCGATCCCCGGTATGGGTGGTGGAGACAGCAAGGAAGGACCACTTGGTGCGTTCCTCACTGGAATCCTCGCGACGCTACTGGCGACACCGTGTTCCGGGCCGTTCATGGGTGTCACGCTGGCGTGGTCAGTTAAGCAACCGCCGTCTGTGACTTTCCTCGTTTGGGGTGTTATGGGACTGGGTATGGCCAGTCCGTACATTCTGTTCGCTCTGGTGCCGGGGGCCGTGAAGTTGTTGCCGAAGCCCGGTATGTGGATGGTTCGGTTCAAGGAATTTGCAGGCTTCGTACTTCTTGCAACCGTGATTTATTTCATCACGTTCCTGGAAGAACGGTTCATCATTCCGCTATTGATCGCCTTGCTGACCATTGGACTTGCAACGTGGATGATTGGAACGCTGTACCAGCACAACTCTTCGAAGAGCCAAAAACTGAAAGTACGCTTGTCGGCGTTGGCGTTCTGTGTGCTTGGCTTCTTCGCGGCCTATAAGTTCACTGAACCACAGTCAGCCACGTCTAGTGGTGGCGAACTTGCGATTCCGGACGACGGAAAGACTTTGCCGTGGCAGTCGTTTAGCGAAAAGCGGTTGATGTCTCTACTCGGTGAGAAGAAGACGGTCATGATCGACTTCACTGCCGACTGGTGTTTGATCTGCAAGCAAAACGAGAAGTTCGCATTGAACACGGCTGACACATTGAAGGTCGTGAAAGACAACGACATCGTTCCTCTCTATGCCGACTACACTCACGCCAATGCAGAGATTAAGAAGTGGCTCGATAAGTTCGAGAGTATCAGCGTGCCCCTAACTGTGATCTTCCCCAACGGAGAAACGAAGAACCCCATCGTGCTTCGTGATGCGTACACAAAGGGGCGTCTGCTGAAGACTTTGAAGGAAGTAGTGAGCGGCGGCAAAGTTGCACAGGCGAACTGACGAGTCCCCATGATCGCCGTTTCCGATCTCGTATTTCGCTACCCGAATTCGCCGTTCGAACTTCGCGTGAGTGAACTTGCGATTCAACATTCTGAATGTGTCGCTGTCGTTGGTCCCAGTGGTTCCGGCAAGACGACGCTGCTGAACCTCCTGTCAGGGATTCTGCAGCCGAATTCCGGAACCATCTCACTGGCAGAGAAGCAGGTTTCCGGGCTCACCGATTCGCAGCGACGAGACTTTCGTATCGCGAACATCGGTTTCGTTTTCCAGGATTTTGAACTGATTGAATACCTCGATGTTCGCGAGAACATTCTGCTTCCTTGCTTCATCAATAGCTCTCTACCGCTCACCAAAGAACTGCGGTCACGCGCAGAAGAACTGGCTCAATCACTGGGCATGGGCGACAAGCTTGCCCGTCCCGTTCAGCAGCTATCACAGGGCGAACGCCAACGCGTAGCGATTTGTCGAGCCTTGCTG
>JBGCDN010000357.1:0-4523 GCA_045105495.1 Planctomycetaceae bacterium | reverse complement strand
CGGTCGAATTCGACCTGCCAGACACAGCAGGTCAACGCCATCGACTCGCTGATACGAATGGACAATGGCTCCTGCTGGTGTTCCATCGCCATTTGGGATGACCACCGTGTCACAAACACATCTCGCAGTTGCGAGGTTCCGTGGAAGAGCTGAGTCAGAGAAGCGTCCAAATCCGACTTGTGACATTCGAAGAGCCAAGCCGAGCAACCAGTTACGTTGCCAAGGCTGATCTGCCATGGCCGCTTATGCTGGACGAAAATCGCAGCCTCTACCGCGTCTACGGTCTTGAATCCGCGACTTGGTGGAGCTTGTACAGCCCGGTATCAATCCTGAAGTATCTCTGGCTCATGGCTCGAGGATTCTTTCCCGGCAAGCCCGGCAGCGATTGGAACCAATTGGGCGGCAACGTGCTGGTTGATCCAAAAGGAATTGTCCAGCTGATCCACGCGAGCAAGACACCTCACGATCGCCCTTCCGTCACGGAGATTTTATCGATCGTGACTGCCAGCGAGGTGATGCCAAGTGATGTGCCGAGTTGAATACTTAGCAGAAAGTAGCACGCCTCTCCGAGGCGTGAAGAATCCTCGCGAAACACGACTCGAAGAGTCGTGCTGCTATCTGCAATAGGCTGATAGCTTATCGATCATGCTGCAGAGTCAATCGGGCCATCATCCTTCGTCTTCTTCATCCCCGGTGGCGGCAGGTTTTAGTTGTTCCATCAGCTCCTTGAAGCGGGGCAAGCTGTACAGAGGCTTGAGGTCAGGGTCGCTGTCCATGTCTGCAAGACCATCGAACGGCACGTGGTTGACGCAACGATCCAAGTAGCCCAATGCCTTATTCTGCCACTGTGCGATCTGTTCAAGGTTCTCGCTTTTATTTGGCGTCGTCTGGATCGCCTGACCATACGCACAAGCTGCGTTGTAGTTGAAGATGGAATCCCATCTGAACCGTTCGCGGTTGTCCTCAATCATGGACAGGCCAGCATCGGGGTCGCCAAGCACGACCACACCAATGGCTTTCAGGCTGGTTGCGATTGGGTGGTATGGATCGAGTTCCAACGCTTTGTCAAAGTCCTTAATGCCTTCTGCTCGTCGATTGTCGTGTGTCTTCATGTGACCGCGAGAGATATAGATTTCCGGACACCACGGATCTACTTCCAACGCTCGAATAAAGACTTTCTCAGCGGACGCGATGATCTTTTTCTTCTCTTCCCCGGTTGGTGCCTTCCCGTCAGGAGTGCCGACGCCCTTCGCAGAATCGACCAGCCGCGCGGCCTCGGCTCTGAGTTCCAGAGCAGGGGAATAACGCCACAGTCCTTCAATTGCCAGCTTGGCGGTTCGGCGGCGTGATTCAGAATCACCGTTCGACACCAGTCGGAGATACTTTCTGGCTTCAGGCGTTCCAATCGTGGCGAGCGAACGCATGAGAGGGTTGGCGACGGTGTCTCGAGTTTGAGCGGTTTCGAGTCCCATCAGGCGGGTGCCGATCAGTCGAACGGATTCGTCGCTCGCATCGTCTGCGAGAATCTTGCTGGCTGTTTGAATCAACGTGCCATTGTTTGACTGAAGAGAGTTCTTGGCCAGGTCCAATAGGTTGGGGACACGAAGTGACTGGAGAGCTTGAAGGATCTCCGCCTTGCGAGACGCTTCGGTGATATCACTGGCTTTCTTGTAACACTCCAGCAGGAACGGAACCGTTGTGTCGTCGCTGATCTTCAGAATCGTTCGCAACAAGGCCGACTGTCGATTACCCCTTTGTGTTTTGTAGTGTTTCTGTAGCGATGGGATGGCTTCACGGCATCCCATGCGTTCTATTAAAACCAACATTTCTGATCGTGGAACCGATTCCTTAATGAACTCCAGCGTGTACTTCTTCGCAATCGCTTGTGCTTCGGGATCGCGGCTTGTTGAGAGTTCCTGAAACACTTCGGTGCGAATCGCTGCGCTGGTGTCGCTGAGCAACTGTTCGAAAAGCGTGTTGAGTTTCGGGTGCCCTGTTTTTCGCAAAGCTTGCACGGCGCGGCGTGCGAGATCGTCGCCGCCTCTGGAAGCGTACTCGTAATACAATTCCTTCCATTCGGGACGTACTTCAGCCATTAGCACCCGGGCAATCTTCTCTCGTTTTTCAGGTGGCGCTTTTTGAAGTGCCTCTGCCAATGCTTTGCGACCGATTGGAAACCTCGAATCGCGGAGGCCACGGATTGCTTTTTCTGCCAGCTGTTCGTCATCCGAACCAACGTGTTGCGCGACGGCTTGCACGGCTTCTTCTGATGGGAACGCGGCCAAAGCGACAACCGATGCTCGACGCAGATGTTCGTCGTCGCTGCTGACGTACTGAACCAGGTCCGGCATCAGGTTGACTGGAAGTCGTCCAGCGCCGCCTCGAATCGCGGCAGCCCGAACCTGCAAATTGTCGTCTTGTGCGTCGCGAATAAGTTCATCCAGTGGTAGTCGTTGATAGGCAGTTTCGATTGAAGAAATAAACGCCTCTTCACGACTTCGATAAATTCGATTGTTCGTTACATATCGACTCTCTTTTGTGCTGCCGCCGAAGGGGGCGAGGTGCAGTTCTGTTACTCCCTGCGGTAGTTCAGGGAATCCGGTTCTGCCTCGGCTAATTGAACCCCTGCCAACGCTGGTTGCCGCCTGGGTTAGCCAGCGACGAACCGAATCAAGAACGCGGGGCGAGTTTGGATGCCACTGAATTAGCATTCGCGTCGAACCAGCTGTGCTGAGGCGTTCCATTTCGTTCACAAGATGCACCGCGTTCACCGAATCAAGAACGCCTTCAATTGTCAGAACACCCAGGCAATCGCGCGGCCCGATTCGTTCGGTCCCAAGTGCGAGCTTACGTACGCCGATTTCAAATAGGTCGAACTTTACCGGTTGTGGCAAACCACCCACCGTGACGACAAGTTCTGTGGTCGCCACTGCTTCGGGGAGACTTAAAAACGTTGCGACAACTTCTTTGACCTCACCCGGCTCCAGCGAAACTACGTCTGGCGTCTTGATCGACGAGAGCCTTCGATCGTTAACCCGAATCTGGCTGGTTGATAGGCTTCTGGGCCATTGTTTGTGGCCTATCGTTCGCCCACCTATTCGCAGATCGATTGTGGATGTCTTGAACTCAAAAGGTCCTGGTGTTCGATTAGCGATTCGCAGAATGCAGACGAGGAACGATCGTCCGCCCAGCGATCCGTAGAAGCTACGACCCTTGTAGGTTCCCTCGTGAGCCACGAACAAACCTTGATCTGCTGGTTCGTTCGGAACCGGCAGCTTCGCACCGCTCGCTGGCTTCAAGAGCTCCTGTCGCAGCTGTTCGTACTGCTCGACGGAATACTCTATCGGCTGCACATCCTGACCTACCGCGCTGTGCGCAAGCGTGAGGAAAAGAAGAGTCAAACAAACTGATCGCGATGAAGTTTTTGGTTCCATGCCTTCATTGTACCCCACCTGCATCCACGTTGTCTTGGTCTTTCACCGTGAAGCCATGCAGCAGTCGCCGGAACCACCGCTTTCAGCCAAGAATTGGCATTTGTCGTGCCCAATTTCGCACCACTCTGATTTGCCAGGCAGTGCGCTTGGTACACTTCATCCAAGCACGATGACGTCTGATTCCGCGATTTTCTGATGGGCATTTTCGATACGCCACTCGACGTCGATTCGATGATGGGGCAAGAGCTGCACGAACAATATTCCTGATGCGAAATCAGTTTCGCATTCATACGTTACGGTGGGGTGCTTCAACGAGTCTTCCACCGTGCGGCTTTTGATGCGGATCGTTTCTGATCCGATCATCAGCACACACGACGGCTGAAGTCGCAACAGTCGTCCTTCACTGGGAGAGACACGAATGCGATCACCGCGAACAACTGTTCGGCAGATATCCACGAGTTCTCGAAGCACTCTACCACTCCACGACGGCTTAGTTCGTTGTCTGCTTTCGTAGTTCATCGAACTCACGATCAATCTTGTCAGCTCGTTCTCTCGCTTCGAAGTCTCGTTGTAGCGATTCGGCTTCAGGATCGCGTCCGTCCAGGCGATCGTAGGCTTCAGCCAGAGCTTCTTCGCGTTCCACTCGTCCTTCTAGTTTCGCGAACTGAGCAAACGCGCTTTTGCTGTGAACGCGATCCATGGCGTCATTGATCTTGCGAGTCGAAGTGGCTCGCGAGAGACGTGCGGCAAGCAGCGTTCGCTTCTGTCGTGCTTGAGCAGTCCGATCCTGCAGTTCTGCGACGGCTTCCTTTAACTTGATCGTTTCATCAACCTGACGTTGATACCGCTCATTCATCGACTTCGAGCGTTCTTCGGCTGAGATCTTCTGTTTCAACGCACTACGGGCCGCGGTTTCGTCATGGCGACTCATCGCATCCTTCGCGCGAATCGTCCAGTCTTCAACTTCCTGCTTCGCTCGTTGAACGCGTTTTCGAGTTTGGATTTCGTCGGCAATTGCCTCGGCCACGCTTCTACGAATGTGTTCCAATTCTTCCTCCATGTCGACGATCAGTTGGTACAACATCCGTT
>JBGCDN010000356.1:0-2654 GCA_045105495.1 Planctomycetaceae bacterium | reverse complement strand
CGGCAACGTCCGGACTTAGTGGGAAGCGGCCATGCGAAGTCAGGTCAGAGACATCACCGCCCGGGATGTCATCAAATCTCTCGTAGGTTAATGAACCGCGGCCAGATGGGTGCAGTCGTTCCGTGGGGACAATCTCCCGAGGCGAAGAAGCACTCATCCATTCGAGACGGGCGGATGCATTGCCGGTGTTTTCAACATAATCGAATTGAATGTCGTAGCGTCGCCCGGCAATTAAATCGATGGTCCCTATAGCGTCCGCGACGCCGGCTGCTTCCAACTGATCAACCAACAACAGCCCATTCACCCACAATCTGGCACCGTCGTTTGCATTTACGTAGAAGGTGTAAGTCTCGGTAAATTGTGATTCAATCTGTCCCGACCAGCGCACTGAAAATGAATCCTCCTCGATTGAAGCGTCGGGAGAGCCGCTGCCCCAGTCGAAGTCAATCTCAGAGTCGGTTTGGGCCACAACGATGGCGGCAAAATCCGGCGTATCAAAGTACTGAGCGGTCAGCCCGGTTCCCGCCAAGGTTGTCGTAAGCAGCACGCGCTGTTCAAAGCATTCAATTGCGTTTGGTCTTCGCGACCGAGTCCGTGAACTGAGAGTCATTCTTGTCTGTCGTCCCGCGATAATGGCAAGCCCTGCTACTCACGATAACCGAAACGCAGTACTCAGGCACTTCATTTTCACGCAGACCTGATTTCATTGTCGATCACCCAAGCCTCGGCTCGACGTTCTGACGGAGGTGACCAAAGCTCTGAGCTAGTCTAGCCGGGGCCAAGACATCACAAACGAACCGGTGCAAACGCCGCTTCGATGGCCGACTCGTACTTTTCAGCACGGTACAGAACCAAGGTGTGCGTGCTGTAGTTGAATGCCGTCGGGAACTCGAGAATGACGGCCAACATCATTCGAGGTCTGACTCTGATCGCTTGCTGCCTGGGGCGTAAGCCTTGTTCTAAAGTTCGCTGCCAATTGCCAGAGCTTCCTGCTCAGTGAGTGGTGGCTTGGTCAGAGCCCTCGCGTCTTCGACAAAGTCTGGGAGTAGCGTTCGAGTCTTTTCGTCCAATTGATCCCAGGCCACGTTCAGCACATCCCAAGCAGGGCGCGAGACTGGGTTGTGCCTCAACTCCCACCCGGAATGAAACGCTGCCATAAACCAGCGCCTCGACTGAAGGGCCGCCTCGAACTGATTGCGGTGCCACCAGGAGTTTGGTCGCGCCTTGGACTCGCGATACGCCTTCTCGCGTGGGGTGTCCTTAAAATTCCGGTCCACGATCAAGAGATCGCTCTCGGCATAGCCCAGCAACCACTGCCCATCAGGTGATTCGTGAAGCGGCCCCGGGAGCTCGTTCGGCCATTCTGCATTCGGTAGCAATTCACCCGATCGAACATCCCAAACAAATTGTTCTTCTCCGTTGGACGAATAGAGCCGAGAACTATCGGGACTGAAGGCAACGCGGTCCAGATAATACCGATGCTCCCGGAGAACTCTGATCGTGCGCTTCGTCTGTACGTCCCAAACTCGAACCGTCGTGTCAATACTGCCAGACGCGATGAGTTTCCCATCCGGGCTGATCGTGTAGTCGACGATGTCGTTGGTGTGCCCGGCCAGTCGCTCAGTTTCATGCACCGGATTGGCGTCCCAGATGCGGAGCGTTTTGTCAAAGCTGGTTGTGGCAATCTGGGTGCCACAGGGGCTGACGGCGACTCCGGCCAGGCCAAGATCGTGCCCGCTGAGCGTGGTTGTTTCCTTTCCGGTTTCCAGGTTCCAGATCTTGAGCAAGCCACTGTTGGTTCCGGCCATCACCCGTCTTCCGTCGGGCATGAACCCCACGCAGGTCATGTTAAACATGTCTCCATACAGAGCACGGATTTCCTGGCCGGTGTTGGCATCCCAGACTCTGATCGGAGGATGCAGGCAGGCCGCAGCAACCTGACGACCGTCCGGACTGATCGCGAGTTGGAAGGCATCAAATTCGCTTCCGCCAAGAGCCAGTAACTGTTTCCCGGTCGTCCCGTCCCATTTCTGCACGGGCTGCCGTTCGTTGGTGCCCACGAACAGCTGGCCATCGTTGCTGAAGATGAGATCCCTAACGGCCGAATACTCCTGCCCCGGCGCCTTGCCGCTCAGTGTTCGAAGTTTCTCGCCGGTCATCGCATCCCAGAACGTGACGGTCTTGTCTGCGTTCGGCGCAGCGATGACGCGCCCTTCAGGTCCGAAAGCGGCTGTTGCTCTGCCCATGAACAACTGTGTCCGCAGTGACCGAATCTTCTGGCCCGATTCCGCGTCCCACTGGTAGATGTTTCCTTCGTCTCCGATCGAAACCAGTTGAGAGCCATCAGGACAGAATCGAACGTTGACAACGTGATCGGGATGTCCTTCAAGTGTGCGAGTGTTTTCACCCGTGTCGGGATCCCAGAACCGGACTGTCTTGTCGTGGCTTGCCGTGACGATTCGTTGGCCATCCGGACTGAAGGCGATGCCTTGAGCGACGTCGCTGTGGCCGCCGATAGTTCTGGAGTTCTGACCGTTTACGGCATCCCAAACTTTGCAGGTGCCATCAAGACCCGCGGACGCAATCCTCTGGCCGTCGGGACTGAACCTCACCCGATTCACGGTTTCCGTGTGACCTTTGAAAGACATCGTTTC
>JBGCDN010000355.1:0-2891 GCA_045105495.1 Planctomycetaceae bacterium | reverse complement strand
CCGCTCAAAGCCGAGGCGCTCTGTCGACTCTGGTGCTTCCTGATTCATCGGAACCAGAAGGCTTACCAAACAACTCTGACCGGCAAGTGACATCTAGGCATCCTTAGAGGAAGAGGCTCTCTCGTTCATTTAGCTTCGTTGAAAGTCATGAAGTTTCCGGACAATCCTATCATGAATTGCGGTTTCGTATTCCGGCATCTCAAGTGTACCTCGGGTTGGCCCCGCAAACCTGGGGTCGCGCATCACGACGTGTTCGCTACATCAAGACATCAACAAAAGTTGTGGCCAGTTGGAACTTGATCGACGGCGTTCAAAATGACCTCGCACACAACGTGACGCGTGCCAGATTCAGTGGCGACACCCACGTACATCGCCGGGCGAAGCCGAGACGCTTAATAAGTCAAACGAGTCGCGTTGGTTCATCTCTCGCTTCTTTAAACGGAGGAGAGGTAAATCATGACGCCAGTCTACAAACGGCAGCACCCAGGGTTACACGGTGGTGCGTCGGAGGGAGGGCATGCTCCGGGACTCGTGATTGGTAGTTGACCACCTGACACTCGACCGGCCGCAGCGCTAATCAGTTTCTCAAGGCTACCGGAATTGCAGTCGGGGCACTTTGCTTTCTCTGAGCCACGAACCAGAAGTTCGAACTCGGAATCGCACTTCTTGCATGAGTATTCAAAGATTGGCATGACGACTATCCAACCTCAATTCGAGCAGATGACGAGACCGCGATGTCGTCGAGAATGCTTTGGCTAACCGAAGCCTCGGCACACGAATCTTCGGTTTCCCAAATGACAACACGCGTGGCCATCGCATTGGATCCCGCCAGTTCACGCGGGCACACTTCGTCAAGCAGATATCGAGCGATGTTCTCAGCCGTTGGGTTGTACGGCAGAACGTAATACTTGTTCGGCTGAGAAACCTGAATGGCTTCAATTGCGTTCGAATCGGCTTCGTGGACCAGAAAACCGTGGTCCCAGTTGTCGTCGATCCAACCCTTCAGCCGACTCTTCAGGTCTTTGAAGTCGATAATGCGGCCAACATCATCGACTTCATCGCCTGCTGCTGCGACGTAAATCTCAGCGACGTAATTGTGTCCGTGGAAGTTCTCACACTTGCCACCATGGCCAAACAGTCTGTGACCCGCCGAGAAGCGGATGCGTTTCATGATTGTCAGGGCCATGTTGAACTCCGGCGTCAGTATCAGCGCTACTCAGGAATTTCGAGATGCTCAAGCACGTTGTCGATGATGCGATACTCTTTCGCTTCATCGGCAGACATGAAGTTATCACGATCTGTATCTGCTTCAATCTTTTCAAGCGACTGACCGGTATGCTTCAGCATAATCTCGTTCATCTTTTGCTTGATACGAATGACTTCCTTGGCATGAATGTCCAGTTCAGTCGCAGTTCCACGATAACCTGCCAACGGCTGGTGAATCATGATTCGACTGTTTGGCAGAGCATTTCGCTTGCCTGGGGCTCCAGCCAACAGTAGCTGAGCACCCATACTGGCCGCTTGGCCGATACAGTAAGTCGCTACATCGCAGCTGACGTACTGCATGGTGTCGTAGATCGCCATACCGGCAGTGATCGATCCGCCCGGCGAGTTGATGTACAGGTGGATGTCGGACTTTGGGTCGTCGAACTGCAGAAACAGAAGCTGAGCAACAATGCTATTCGAGACCTGATCGTTCACTTGGCTACCCATAATGACGATGCGATCGCGGAGCAGTCGGCTGTAGATGTCCATCGACCGTTCTTCACGGCCGTTCTTCTCGACGACATAGGGGACAAGAGTTGTCATAGTGTTTCCATTCAGGATGTGTGTTGCAGTGGAGTAACCGAGATCGACGCGAAGTTAGTCCTTCTTCTCCGGATCTCCCTTGGTCAACACTTCGTCGACAAGGCCGTACTCTTTTGATTCCTTGGCATTCAGGTAGCGGTCACGCTCAGTATCTTTGGCGATCGTTTCGATCGACTGACCGGTGTGCTTCGCGAGAATCTCGTTCAGCAGCTCGCGTGTCTGAATAATATCTTTGGCCTGAATCTCAATGTCAGAAACCTGACCACCCACTTCGCCCCAAGGCTGGTGAATCATCATCTTGGAGTGTTCCAGTGCGAACCGTTTTCCTTCGGCTCCACCAGCAACCAAAATTGCACCACCACTCGCCGAAAGGCCCACGCAGTACGTCGCAACGTCACATTCGACAAACTGCATGATGTCGTACATAGCCAGCGTCGCCGTGACTGAACCGCCCGGCGAATTGATGTAAAAATGAATGTCCTGATGCCGGTTTTCCGACTGCAGGAACAACATCTTCATCACGATGAGGTTCGCGCTTCCGTCGTGGATTGGGCCATCGAGGAAGATGATTCGGTTCTCAAGAAGCAGGTCACCAATCGTCATCTGACGCTGACGCGCGACGTCGCGGGCAGCCATGGGCTGATAGGAAGACATATTCGAAAGTGGGTCCATCAGGTTGTGCTCCGTTTTGTCGTGAGATGCCGTGTTCTGCAGCGAACGCTGGTTCTCATGACCAGATTTCGAGTCGGCTGCGAGAGCTTATCTAACCTCTTCAGGGAAGCATAGCGCGATTGCGGAGGGCGTCAAGGAGCAGGCAATTGGTGGAACCTGCGTTGCAATCTGATCTCATTCGAAGTCTTCTTTTCGAGACGCCGGTTCCCGAACGACTCGTATCGATGTCGCGTGTTGAGTCTTGGTTTGGCGGCGTGCCTGAGAAGCCGGTTGAAGAACAATCGTAGCACTACCCTTCGAGCCGTTTCTCGTTAGAGATTCTCCACGACTCGGAGAGGCTGTGAATAAATTGGGGAACATGACGTTGGGTGGCCGGGGTTGGAGCGAGGAACGAGCGAAACCCCGGTGAT
>JBGCDN010000354.1:0-4094 GCA_045105495.1 Planctomycetaceae bacterium | reverse complement strand
TTGCGCTCGTGGACCGTGTCCGATTCTAAGCGGAGTGCGGAACTCTACATGTCGTTCAGAAAATCAGAGTCTGACAAAATCCGAACGTCGCTGTGGCTGCTGTCTGAGTCCAGGAACTTTTCTGGAGGATCGTCGAACAGCCGGATCATCTCTGTGGGTTCTGCTGACTCGTCAACCACTCCGACGTCTTCTGGTAGGTCAGGTCCAAGATGAACTTTGTATTTGACGCTTGAGAATGAGAGCACATCGCCGGGCAGCAGGGCTCCCCGGGTGACTCGCTGACCGTTCACGCGGGTTCCGTTTGTGCTTCCCAGGTCTCGAACGAAAAGCAGTCCGTCCGTCTTTACCAGGATGCAGTGAATCTTCGAGATGCTGGAACGATCGATGATCAAATCGCACAGGCCCGTCTTTCGACCGACCAGTGTGATATCACGTCGCAGCGTAATCGGTGCGCTGCCGTCGTTGGGAATAAGTTGAGCGTGCATGTGTCCCGAGTCAATTCCAGCCTGCAACCGGTTCGCCAGCAAACAATAGCCGCGCTATTGGGCGACGAGCGTCACAGATGCGTCTTCTTAAGTGTTTCGCCCATATCTATGCCTGTCAAGCAGATGTTGCTGAGCTACGCCACACCGGACTCGTGTTCGGGGCGATTCGGAATAACGGCGAACGATTCCGAATATCCGGGTTAGGTGTTTGTCAGTCCAATACACCCGCCGTTTTATGTACCGTTTGGATCGAGAAGTTGAACTGGTTCCTGTTGCCGAAGACAATCAGGCAGGGCGATTTCAGCGGCAGAGAGGCGGAGAACCAGACCACGTTATGTCTGAGCCACGCAAAATTGGTCCGTTCGACGTAGGCAAACAGCTTGGCGTCGGCGGTATGGGGATCGTCTATCTGGCGACCTACCGCGAAACCGGGCAGAAAGTCGCGCTCAAGATTCTGTCTCCCGCTTTGTGCGCTGATCCGAAGTTGATCACGCGTTTCGAACGTGAAATCGAGATCCTCAAGCGGCTGGATCACCCGAATATCGTTCGCTACTTCGGCGGCGGTCGGACCGGAAGCCAACGCTACTACGCGATGGAATACATGGATGCCGGCTCGCTTGATTCGGTTCTCGAACGTAAAGGATCGCTGTCTTGGGAGCAGACGATCAAAATCGGTTTGCAACTCTCGGCTGCGCTGGAACACGCTCACAACCATGCGATTGTGCATCGTGACTTGAAGCCCGCGAATCTGTTTATCTCGAAGAAAGGTCGTCTGCGTCTTGGTGACTTTGGTATCGCAAAAGACAACGACGCAACACAGCTAACCGCCGCTGGCAAAACGGTCGGCACGTATGCCTACATGGCTCCCGAACAAATCCATGGCAAGCATCCAATTGGGCCTCGAACCGATTTGTATGCCATGGGCTGTTTGCTGTTTCAGTTTCTAACGGGCAACGTTCCGTTTCGAGGGCAACACGCGGCAGAGATCTTCCAAAAGCATCTGAAGGAAGAACCTGAAAGTGTGTGCGAACACAACTTGGATTGCCCAATTTGGTTGGATCGAGTGATTCAGCGGCTCATGGCGAAAGAGCCCGAAGACCGACCTTACGATGCGCTCGCTGTGCAGCAGCTTCTGGAAGATGTGAGAACACGCGTTGCCGATCAGGCTAGTATGGCTCAAACAGCAATGACCAGTGGTCCGGTTGATACCGTTGTCACAGCCAAGGACCGAACGGAACTCAAAGAGGTCATCAAGAAGAAAAAGAAGAAGCGGAAAAAGAAGCGTCCGTTCTACGAAAGTGCATGGCTTCCGTTTCTTGGGCTTGTCCTGTTGGTTGCGGGAATCGCGTGGAGCATGCAGCCGGAATCGGAATCGGTTCTCTTTGACCGCATCGCAGAAGGCATGCAGGAAAAGGACAACTGGAGCAGTCTGCGAAAAACGGAAATCGAAGACTACCTCGCACGTTTCCCATCAGGTCCGCACTCGACCGAGGTGACCGAGTTTCGTGATGAGATCGAAATGGATCTCGCAGAACGCCGGGCCATAAACCGTGAGCGGCGCAATGCGGAACCGAAATCGGAAGCCGAAGCAAGATACATGCAGGCCCGCCAGTACGAAGAATTCGGCGATCGCCTAACCGCAGTTGAACAGTATGAAGCGTTGATCAAGGTCTTTGAGGAACGCGAAGAAGATCGAGCGTTTGTGAACCTGGCCGCGAAGCGGATTCATGAAATCAATGCCATGGACCCACCTGATCGCCAGAAGGTTGTGAACGACGCTCTGATAAAAGCAAACGATTTCGTCAAGGACGCCAAGCTTCTGAAAGCGCGATCGATCTGGCAAAGTCTTGTCCGGCTCTATGGTGAGAATCGTGAGCTTTCGCCGCAGACCGAATACTGTCGAGCTTGCTTGCAGGCTCTCTCCGACAAGAAAGAGATCCCGCCGCTGGCGGGCATTCCAGCCGCAGGAAACCTGCCGCCAGCCAACAATCCATAAGGCAGAAAAGTCGGCGCAGGTTTCGAAAGCGGCCCTTGGACCTGTTCATGTAGACATGTTTTCGCTGTTTCCTGCACTCAGGGGCTTGCTTTCCGCGGTGTCCAAGCATTCAATTCACGAATCTGAACTCGAAGCTGGCTGGGGAGCCAACTTCGAATTGTGGGTCGAGAGTCGGGTCAAGCGGAGCTATTCCGCACAGTTCGCGATGTCGGTCGCGAGGAATTTATTATGCAAGCGTTGGCCACCACTGAGTGGACTTGGGTGCTTCACAGCACTCTGCTAATCGCTGCGGTCTTCGGCCGTTTCACGAAGATCTGGTCTGTCCGGAACCTCGATGTTCTGTTGCTCATCGGGCTCACACCGGCGTTGCTGCTTTACAGCGACCAGCCATGGATCCTCTACAGCATCTCTGTGGTCCTGGCGGTCCGTCTAATCTTCGACACATTGTTTAGGCGAAGACCTCGGATTGATCCAAACTTAAACGTGTACGGTATGTCGTTCCTCTGCATCACCGCCTTCATCGTACTCGTCGCGCGGGTGTTTGCTGTGGAACCGGAAGTCCAAATCGCCGAGCAGGCAGACAAGGTTCTTCATAGAACTGTGTCCGAAGAAAACGACGCGGATCCGACAACAACGCTCGTAGCATCACCAGCTCTGGCACTTTCAAAGAACATTGATGAAGGTCGCCACGCTGAAGAACTGGCAATGCAAATTGTCGCCGTCACCGCGCACGCGTTTGTTGTTCTGGGCCTGCTGACTTTGGGATACAAACACTTCAGCAGTTGGACGCTGGGCATTGCGATGGCATCGCTGTACCTATTGTTGCCCTGCACGGCGTTTTACGTTCATAGAGTGAATCACGCGGTTCCGGCTGCGTTCTTGATCTGGGCATTCGTCTTTTACAAGCGTCCGCTAGTTGTGGGCTCGCTCATGGCGTTTGCCAGCGGAGCCTTGTTTTCGACGGTGTTCCTCGTGCCGTTGTGGTCTGTGTTTTATGGACGGAAACGGTTCCTTCGATTCGGAACCGGATTGGCAGCCGTTGGTGTCATTTTGACGCTGCCTCTTTTGCTGACTTCGCTGCCAGGAACACTCACTCAAAAGCTGCACGCTTCGATGAACTGGAGCCTTGTGAATGCTCTTCAATTCGACGCCTACAAATCCGCAGACACCATCCAAGAGCTTCTGCGACCGCACTTCGCTGTCGTCTTCTTCTGCGTGTTCGTCACACTGACCATCTGGCCGAGGAAGAAGGAACTCAATCACCTAATCGCCCACTCAACGGGCTTGGTGGTTCTGGCCCAGCTTTGGTATCCAGAGCGTCCAGGCGTGTATGTGCTGTGGTACTTGCCACTGCTACTTTTGGTTGTCTTCCGGCCGCGGCTGCGGCACTTGACTGAAGAAGCCACCGACGCCGCGCAAGCAACCCGATTGGCTCCGCGACCAGAGAAAACGGTTCCGGCTCGAGCGACCGTTGCGACGTCGCCACTTCGGCGCTGATCGGATTGGTGTCACGGCCAGTCAGTAAGACATCGCTGCCGTACCTGGTGAAGCGGGACGCGTCTGTGTGTTTCTTAGTTGCGAGTGATTGCTTCGTCGAGGTTGAGAATGACACG
>JBGCDN010000353.1:0-3603 GCA_045105495.1 Planctomycetaceae bacterium | reverse complement strand
ATGATTGTCGTTGCCCCGGGGGTGACATCGCCCGGGTCACAAGTGACACAGCCTGTTAGCCTCATCGATTTGTATCCGACGTTGATGGCACTAACATCCACTGAGGCTCCCGAACACCTTCAAGGTCAGAGTCTCGTCGCTGAACTAAGAGAACCACGAACGGCGTCGAATCGAAAAGTCCTTATCACCCGTCGGCCAAAGCAGCGAGTCCTCGAAGATTCGCGGTGGCGATTCATTCATTACCGGCCGGGCGTCGAAGAACTCTACGACATCCGCAATGACCCAAACGAACTCGTTAACCTTGCCAACGATCCGAAATACAACCGCATCCGCCGCAACTTCCGCCGCAAGCTACCGCGGCGTCTGGTTGACATTGTTAAGTAGGTCTAACGGCAGTGCTGGGCAACGCTGTGTTCCTGCTGCTACTTGAGATCGCTCAGTCGTCTAACACGTTTCGAAACATCGACGTTCACACTTTCGTAACTCGACGTCAGGTTCTTTCGATTGAACAACGCGGTCCGCATGTACTCGACGTCGTCGTATCCAACCGCGTCTCGAAAAATCGGCTGCAGGTACTGAATACCGAACTCCGAGACGCAGTAGTTCTCTTCGTCGTAAAGCGATTCATGAAGCGTCCGTGGGTGAATCTCGCCCCACTGATCTCGCAGCTTGTTGGCAGCAATGTTGTCGACGAAGAAGCCCTGCCGCTCGCTCCATTGCAGCGTTGATATCGAGTTGTTTTCGCGGTCGAGTAACAGGTTGGTTGCATTGCCACCAAGCTGCGTTGCATGAAAGCGATCGAACAAAACAGGTCGCCCGCCACGCTGTGTGTGACCAACTTTTCGTGTGAAGATCGCAGACTTGGCGGGCTCATGCGGTCGGCGGCTTTCGAAAAACTTTGATTCGATTCGCTCTTCGAGGATCCGCTTCAACGCCTCGGCGGCACCAGCGTACTGAACGTTGCCCGCAGGATCGTAGCTTTGCGCGATGTCGCCGAGCGGTTTACCGTCGGTTCCAACAACACCTTCACCGGCGACAATGACAACGTGTCTCTGCAAGTCGTACAACTCTCGAACACGGCGTTCGAGTGTGTCGAGATTTAGTGGTTCTTCCGGTACGAGAATGATATCCGGCTGGCCATAGGCAGAACCTAGAGCGATGTATCCTGACTGCCGCCCCATCACTTCGATGATCACGACTCGCCGATGACTCTCCGCAGTCGTCCGGATTCGTTGAATCGACTGAGCGACGACAAAGACGGCTGTTGCGTAGCCGGGTGTCGCGTAGTTAATCATTTCTTCCTGTCGAATCTTCTCGTGCGTTCGATTCAGGATCGTGACTTCTTCACCACCAATTTCTGTTCGCGTGTACTCGTTCGCCTCGGCCATGTAATTCAGGCCAAGGTCGTTATCGATTGTCTTCGGTGCGAGCACGCACGGCATGAACTCAGAAATCGGCTGCATGCCATTGATGGTTCCGTCACCACCGATGCAAATCAGACCTTCGATCCCCAGCTTTCGCAGTGTTCCTTCGATGTCAGGCAGGCAGTCTGACTTGTGATCAACGTAGGTCCGAGACGAACCGAGGATCGTCCCGCCGTAGCAAGGGTCTAGTTCCGGAATCGTCGTGAACAGAGGATTCAAACGCACGTGCGGCGCGTCTTCATCCAGCAGGCCTGCGTAGCCTCTGAGGAACCCAAAGACCTCAACCTTGTGCTGATTCGCACACTCGACAGCCCCGCGAATCGTCGCGTTCAAAGCTGGCGTGTCGCCCCCTGCGGTGAGTATCCCAATTCGCTTCATTGCTTCTATCCGTAAACGTGATGTCCGTCTCAAACGTCCGAGCGAAGGATCGCTGTCCTGAGGTTTCCTGTAGTTGTAAGGTACGTGTACCAGTTCCGCAGATGAGTTCTAGTCTGCGCTGGGCTGCTTTTTCTGGATCAGCGAACAAAGGCATTTTATTGAATTCCTTGTGTGCTCAAACTTCCTTTCCAAGCGTCAGTTCTTGCCGGTTGCAGCTTGTTCCGTTGATCGTGATCCTGCTTGCATTCGCTGGTGAATGTGGAAGCGACAAGAAGGCCGAGCCGAAGCTAGTCGGAACGCCAAAGCAACAGGGCCGCAAGGCGGCTCGCAATTCGTCAAAGGCAACTCCAAAGCCAAAGGCTGGTTCGACCGGGAACGGTTCGTCGCAAAGTCGTCAACCGGAAGCGACGAGCTTTGAACTAGTCGATGTCGCACGTAAGCAGGGCATCGATTTTCAGTACAACCCGGATGTGGTTCCCGATCGATTCTTCATGCCGGAATCAATCGGTGGAGCCACAATGGCGTGGTTGGACTTCGATCTTGATGGAACCCAAGACCTTTATCTTATCGACGGAAACCGGATCGAATCGCCAAGCCTGGACTATCGCAATCGGCTTTACCGAAACGAGGGCAGCAAGTTTTCACTGCTTGAAGAATCTGGCGCCGAAGACATTGGCTATGGCGTGGGCGTCGCCGTCGGTGACTTTGACTTGGATGGCTTCCCAGATATCTACGTCTCAAATTACGGCCCCAACGCGCTGCTCCACAACAATGGTGACGGAACATTTTCGCCGACGGGTTCGTCCACTGTTGTTGAGGACGAAGGCTGGGGAGCCGGTTGTGTTTGGTTCGACGCGAACAACGATCGCCTGCCGGATTTGTATGTTGCAAATTACGTCGATATCTCACTGGAAGACAGTCAGCCATGTCGCAGCGGTGACATCGTTCATTACTGTGGCCCCACGCAGTTTTTGGCTCGCCCTGATCGGGTCTTCCTGAACCTGGGCGATGGATCGTTTCGAGAAGCGACAGAGGAACTCGGGTTCAAAACCGAACCGGGCTACAGCCTTGGCGTCATGGTTGCTGACTTAAACCAGGATGCCCGTCCCGAGCTTGTCGTTGCTCGCGACCTGTCGCCGAATTGCCTGTTCGTGCAAGATGAAAACGGTTCGTGGTCAGACCGGGCGAGCCCCGCCGGTGTCGCGTTTGGTGGGAACGGAAAGAAGGAAGCCGGAATGGGGGTTGCCTGTGCGGACTTCGACGGAGACCTGCAGTTTGACTTCGTCCTCACGCACTACCACGAGCAGAAGAACACCCTGTATCGAAACCTTGGTGACCTTGTTTTCGCCGACGACAGCTTTAGGTCCGGCATTGCAGCGACCAGCCTTGAGTTCCTCGGCTTTGGAATCAACGTGATCGACATCAATCGAGACGCCGCGCCCGATTTGTTCGTAACGAACGGTCACGTCTTTGGACCAAATCATGACCCGAATGAGATGACGGGTCAAATTCTGTTGAACAATGGGAGTGGCCGATTTAAGGACGTCTCAAATCGCTGCGGGCCGTACTTCGACCGCCAAGTGTTAGGGCGAGGTTCGGCTGTCGCCGACTTTGACAACGATGGCGATCTGGATATCGGTGTCGGTCATCTGGATGCTCGGTTCTCTCTTCTTGAAGACCGCATGCATACTGAAAAGTGGGTGGGACTCGACATCGTTTCAGCTGATCGAGTTAGCGTTGCTGGCGGTAGCGTTCTTGTCGAATCTGGAGAATTGGAACGCCGAATTCCACTTTTGACGGG
>JBGCDN010000352.1:0-4391 GCA_045105495.1 Planctomycetaceae bacterium | reverse complement strand
AGTTCTTCTGCGAGTTCCTTCAACAACGGTTCTCGTCGCGCTGTCAGGATGATGTGCATCCCACGAGCCGCAAGTCGCCGCGCAAACTCAGCGCCAATGCCTGACGAGGCACCTGTAACCAGTGCCCAACGCTCGTTCCATGCATCCAGCAAGAAGACTCTCCCGGTTTCGTAATTCCGCGGAATCGTAACACAGCGTGCGGTCCCGAACTACGGCCAATGCAGGCGACACCTGTTCAAAACCTGTCCGAAATGTGAGAACGCGGTGTTTCGTTCCGCAACAATTTGTCACACTTGAATCAGCGACCATCCCCAACCCTCGTAAAACGTGGAGCTTTGAGATGACGAACGAACTGACACCAAATGTGAATCGTCGGACATTCTTGTCGGCTGTCGGGACTGCAGCCGTGGCAGGCAGCGTAGTGGGTTTGCCGGAGAACGCGTTCGCAGCAACTCGATCGTCGTCCGCGGAAGAAGTGGTGAAAGAACTACACGCATCGCTTAGTGACAGCCAAAAGAAGATTCTGTGTCTTCCGGTGACGCATAAGTCGCGTTCACGCATCAATCCGAACTGGCACATTACCAAGCCAATCCTCGGACAAGATTTCTACTCGAAGTCTCAAAGAGAACTGGCCCTCCGAGTCGTCAAGTCGTTGTGTAGCGAAGATGGGTACGAGCGTTTTCAGAAGCAGATGGATGACGATTCGGGAGGCATCGACGACTACAGCATGGCGTTCTTTGGAGAACCGGACAGCGGCGACTTCCAATGGGAACTCACCGGCCGTCACCTCACCCTCCGCGCCGATGGTGATCGGAACGATCGGATGGCGTTTGGTGGGCCGCTGGTTTATGGGCATGGCGAGGAAGATAAGCCAGAGGACAACTTGTTCTTCTACCAAACCCAGCAGGTCAACAAAGTCTTCGCTGCTCTTGATTCGAAACAGCGTGACAAGGCGATGATCGCAAAGTCGCCAAAGGAGACTCAGGTCAAGCTGCAAGGTAGCGGCGGTCGATTCGGCGGCATCTCCGGGGCTGACCTTAGTCGCGACCAGAAAGAGCTTCTGGCTGATTCACTGAAGGTCCTCCTTAAGCCGTTCCGTGCTGAAGACGTCCAGGAGGTCATGTGGATTCTGCTTGAGAACGGCGGGATCGACAGCCTCAACATGGCGTTCTCCAAACAGGGTGACCTGAACAGCGACGGCATATGGGACGTGTGGCGACTGGAAGGTCCAGCCTTCGTGTGGCATTTCCGAGGTGCTCCCCACGTGCATGCCTACATCAACATTGCTGGTCGCACACAAGTTGGTTGAATGAGAGGTCGCGGCAGTGCTGGATGAGGCAACGAGTCCCCGGCGTGGGAGAACAGCAGGGACTCGTGGCGACTGCGGTGGGCCGATGGTCGTTCGGGCTGTGGTTGCATCTTCCGGTCTAGCCGAGATGGCCGACGTTCACCACAATGTGCTCGCCCAGTCGAAGGATCGAAAACGGACGCACCGATGAAGTATCGCCAACTACTGCTGCTTATTCTGGCTGTATGGGCCGGGCAAATCGCGGTTCCCTACGCCTATCAAAACGTTCTGCCTCGCAAAATTGACTACCGCACGTATCCATTGATGCGCGAAGCGGATGGTGAGTTTCGTGCGAAAGAACTGGAGAACAAGCTTGGCGACAAGGGTTGGATTTTGACTCATGCCATCCCGGATCCGAAGGATAGCGACAAGCTAATTTGCTTCTTTCACCGGCAAACGATTCTCAAATGGAACCGTGACTGACAACTGCGTGGATGCTTGTTGGTTGATTGGAACGCACAGACATTTGCGAACCTGATGGAGGACTGGAGTGAAGTTGGCCATTGGGTTGCTGTTGATTCTGGTCGCCGCAGTTCCGGGCGAGGCTCAAGTGCCCGACGATGGAACCTTCCGCTGGCGTGTCGGTCAACCGTTGCTTTCCGTTGATGCAACCAAGCTGCCAAAGTCTGAGGCCGAGTGGATCGCTGTCAAAGATCCAAGCATTGTTCGCTTCGAAAAGAAGTGGCATCTGTTCTGCACGCTTCGCAAGAACAAGACAGGTGAGGGCCGTATTCGAATCGGCTATCTGTCATTTGCCGACTGGGAAGAGGCGAAACTTTCTCAGTGGAACGTGCTTGACCTGACACCCGGCTACCACGGCGCGCCGCAGATTTTTTGGTTCAAGCCGCATCGCAAGTGGTATCTCATCTATCAAGCGGAAGACCAGGCCAGAGGCTTGAAGTACGGGCCGTGTTACTCAACCAACGACGATATCACCAAGCCCGGCAATTGGACGAAGCCAAAGCCGTTGTACGTTGTTCCGGATGGCAAGAACGCGGGGCTCGACTTTTGGGTAATCTGCGATAGCGACAAAGCCCATCTCTTCTTTACGTCGCTTAACGGTCGAATGTGGCGAGCGGAAACGGCGCTTGGGTCCTTTCCGAGCGCAGGATGGTCAAAGCCCAAAGTTGCGTTGAGGGCGGATATCTTCGAAGCCAGTCACACCTATCGGTTGGCTGGAGAGAACCGGTTTTTGACGGTCGTCGAAGCGATCGGAAACCGTCGTCGATATTTCAAAGGCTTCGTCGCGGATTCACTGGATGGCGAATGGAAGCCGCTTGCGGGTTCACCAAAGAAGCCGTTGGTCTCGCCGATCAACGTGGTGAATCAAAACGAATCATGGGCGACGTCGTATAGCCACGGCGAGTTCCTACGTGTTGGGTTTGACGAGTCGCTCACCATTGATCCGAACAATCTTCAGCTCTTGTTTCAGGGGGCTGACGACAAAGCGTACCGCGACCGTAAGTACGGTCAGGTGCCGTGGCAATTGGGTTTGCTCTCACAAATTTCGAGTGATGAGTAGTACAAGGCCTTCCGAATTCGGCACAATGAACCTAGTCGCGCAGGTCCTGCGTGAGCGATTCTTGATTTGAAGTGAACCGAACAGCACATGGCCAACCTCGCTGCAGTCGATACCGTCGTGCTGGTCGCGTACACCGTTTTGGTTGTCTTTCTGGGCGTGCGTCTTGGGCGTGGTCAGCAGGATGCGAAGTCCTATTTGCTGGGCGGCAAAGATCTTCCGTGGTGGGCGATCCTTGGTTCCATAGTCGCGACCGAAACAAGCACGGCGACGTTTCTCAGTGTGCCCGGGTTGGCATTCAAAGATGGAGGTGACTTTCGGTTTCTTCAACTGGCGATTGGGTACATCGTTGGTCGCAGTCTGATCGTCTTTTGGTTGTTGCCGCTCTACTTCCGCGGCGAACTGTTCACGGCTTATGAACTACTCAATCAGCGGTTTGGCCGGGCCACTCAGTTAATCGCGTCGGCCATCTTTATTGTTACTCGCAATCTTGGCGATGGGTTGCGTTTGTTTTTGACCGCTTTGGTTTTGCAAGTGACGCTTGGCTGGTCGCTACCCGCATGCGTGGTCGTGATTGGGGTCGCCACGATCCTGTTTACGTTCGTGGGCGGAATGAAGTCTGTCGTCTGGAACGACTGCATTCAGTTGGTCGTGTACATGGCCGGTGGACTGATAGCCATTGCTCTCATCGTGAATCGCCTGCCCGGCGGATTTGCAGGCATGCTGGAATTCGGTGAGCAAACAGAGCGGCTGCGGATGTTCGATTTTTCACTCCGATTGGACGACGTGAATACGTTTTGGGCGGGGCTAATCGGCGGAGCGTTCTTGACACTGGGAACTCACGGCACAGACCAGATGCTGGTTCAGCGTGCCCTTGCCGCACGGTCGCAGAGTGACGCGGGGAAGGCGATGATTCTGAGTGGTGTCGTTGTGTTCCTGCAGTTCGCCTTGTTCCTACTAATCGGTCTCGCGCTGTCGCACTTCTACACGGCCAATCCGCCTGCCACGCCGTTCGAAAAGACTGACAAGGTTTTTGCCTACTACATCGTGAATGATTTGCCTGCGGGCATCGGCTTGATTGGGATTCTTCTGGCGGCAATCTTCTCAGCGGCGATGTCGACGTTGTCCAGTTCTCTGAATTCGTCAGCGACTGCGGTGGTTCGTGATTGGTGTAAGCCGTTTCGACCAGGCTTCACTGACAAGCAAACGGTGTCGTGGAGCAAGGCATTCACCGTTGTGTTTGGCGTGATTCAGATGGGTATCGCAATACTTGCGGCTGGATTCGATGAGACTGTCGTGACCAACGCGCTGACGATAGCTGGTTTTTCAGCGGGTCTGCTGTTGGGTCTATTTGGTGTCGGTTCGTTGTTGCCGCGTGTGTCGCAGCGGGCGGCGATGGTAGGCCTCGTCGCGGGGGTTCTACTTCTCTCTTACATAAAGTTTGCACCAACTTTACAGCCAGGCCTCTATCCGTTTGAAACCGAGCTTGCGTGGCCGTGGCTTCCTGTTGTTGGTTCAGTCACG
>JBGCDN010000351.1:0-12841 GCA_045105495.1 Planctomycetaceae bacterium | reverse complement strand
AAAACCATGTTCGCAATCGACTGGGATCATCAGCAGCTGTGTTTCGTGAAAACGAAATCCGCTCGCGGAACGAAGATCATCGATGCCGGACAAATTCCATTCGACTCCATCACGCCGCAACGCGAACAGCTGGCTGCTGCGTTGAAAGAACTGACCAACGGTGCGAAGGCCGCATTTGTTGTTGCCCGTGGTGCCGGTTCTGTCGAAACCGCGACGGTCATGGTTCCACCAGCCAGCGACGCCGAACTGCCGCTGTTTGTTCAAAACCTGTGTCGACAGGAACTCAGCATTACGGAAAGTGAACCGGCCCTCGATTACCTTGCGGGCGAACCGAACGAAGACGGCAGTCGCACTGTGACTGCCATGCTGCTTCGCGAAGAACCGTTCAACGCAATTCGCGAGACGATCGAATCGTGTGGCGGGACGATTGACCACGTCGTTCTCAGGCCGCACGCATTGGCTGCGTTTCTGTCGAAAGGAAACGGACTGCGGATTGCCGTTTCGGCATCGTCAGATTTCTGCGACATGCTTATCGTCTCGGACGATCAACCCGTCGCAGTGCGATCGCTCCGCCTTCCCGCCGACGGCGCGCCGGCGCAGCTTGGGCGGCATTGTGTTGGCGAGCTGAAGCGGACCATGTTCGCGATGCTGGAAGAACCAAACGCGGATGAGCCGCCGGTCGAGATTGTTGTGCTGGGCAGTGGTGATCTTGCGAACGAAGTTGCTGCGGGGCTGACTACCGATTTCGGCGTGAACGCGACGCTTCAGAATCCTTTTGACGAGGCTCAAAGCGAAACGTCCATTGAAGATGTTGGTTCGGTCGCTGGTCTGGTCGGTGCAGTGTCTTCGAAGTTCGATCCGCCGGTCGATTTCGCAAACCCGCGTCGCCCGCCGAAAGAGGCGAGTCGCGCGAAACCGGTTCTCATTGCCGCCGCATGTTTGCTGGCTGTTGTGGGCGCTGGCAGTTGGTATATCTGGAGTCAGTTCAACGAACTCGATCAGGAGAACGCGCGACTTGAAGAACAGGTTCGTGAGTTGAACGAGCTCGCCAGGGAGACGAAACCGAAACGCGATCAGGCGAAAGCAATCGCAGCGTGGGAAGCGGGTCGATTTAGTTGGCTCGATGAAATTCGCTACCTCACCGAAACCATGCCACCGCGTTCGGATATGACGATTAATCGTTTGTCCATTTCCGGCGGACGACGCACGGCGACTGTTTCGTTCAACGGAATCGCGAAGAAGCCGGACGCCGTTGATCGGATGGAACAGGCGATTCGCGACGAAAATCATGCACCGCGAACACCCGGTCTCCGTGATCGATCGGGTGGACAGCAGGCGGGGTGGTCGTTCCAAACGACGATGAAAGTTCGGCCTCGACCAGCCAAACAATACCGCGACGCTCGCAAGGAGACGTCGCGATGAAGTTCAATCGGCAGCACATTCTACTTGGTGTTCTCGGTGTGATTGGCCTCGCCAACGTGGGCGACTGGGTTCTGAATTCAGCCATTCAGGGACCGCTCAAAGAACGCCGCGACCGTGCGGCGGCGTTGCAGGAAGGTATCGAGAAACGTCAGGCTCTGCTGAAAGAAACACGCAAAGCTGGCAAGAAGATTGCTGACTGGAAGAAGCGATCGCTGCCCGCCAACACCGAAGTCGCGCGGTCGTTGTATCGGTCTTGGTTGCACGGTCATGTCACGGAATGTGGCTTGTCGAAGGCAACGGTTGATTCCGGCAGTCCATCGTCACGACGTGGGCTCTACACGACGCTGCCGTTCAGCGTTCGAGGCCGCGGGACATTGAATCAATTCACGAACTTGATGTTCTGTGTGACAGACGCCGGGCACCTGCATCGCGTGAAGGACATCAGCCTGACGCCCGGCGGCAACGGCGTGTTTGATATCTCATTCAATATCGAAGCATTAATTGTGGCGGGCACGAAGCAAACCGATCGGCTGGCTAGGGTGAAAGGCAACGTGTTGGCCTCTACTCAGGCAGGTGACTACGCCATCATTAGTCGGCAGAACCTGTTTGGCATTGGTTACCGCGACCCACTGGCCAGCGCCAGCGTTACGGCGATCACGTGGAAGAATGGAAAACCACGTGTGTGGATTAGTGACGAAGGTTCGGACACTGTCCTGAAAGTCGGTTTGAATGAAGAAGTAGTGATCGACACGTTCCGTGGCAAAATCGTGTCCGCGACGGATGAAGAAGTGACTATCGAATCCGGTTCGAACCGACTCGTGATTGCTCTCGGAAGCTCGTTCGCGGATGCACTTGTCGTTGAGCCATAGCGCCGCTGCCACCTGAAGCAGCACCGGCGTTTCGTGGCAACCTGCACTTTCCTGCGCGTTCTCGCTGACGCTCCGGCAGCTTCTGCCACAACACGTGGCGATGTCGTTTTGGAACGTCGCTAGGGGTCTGACTCGAATTGACCGTACTCTATGGCAGCCCGTATTTTCCGGGTCTCTCCTGCTTGTTGGTCAACACATTCCCTCCTCGGCCCGGGCACGCTTCTTTGTCTTTAAGTCGTTCACTCATCATCCGCGTCGCGCTTGTCGCGTTGATCGTTGTGGGTATCACGCTGACGGTCAGCGCGATGCAGCAGCGGAATTCGACGGCGGAGTTCACGCTTTATCCACTCAAGCACATTGGGGCTGATGAAGCGCGCCGCATGGTGCGGGATCTATTGGGGGACGAGGCGAAGAATACGCGAATCGTCGCTGATACTGCGGAGGAGAAGCTTCTGGTCAGCGGTTCGAAAGAGTCGCTAAAGGTCATTTCTTCTCTTCTGGACCGCATCGACGCGGCTCCGCTGCGGCAGGTGGAGAAACAGGTTGAGATCTATCAGGTACCGAAACCTGCTGAAGTCGCCGGCCAACTGCGAGCCCAGTTCGGGAACACGGTTACGGTAACCGAATCTGTCGGAACCGGTTCCGTTGTGGTTCGCGCGGATCGGCAGACGCAGTCGAGAATTCGTAGTCAGTTGCAGACCAGCCAGGCATCACGACCACAGAACCCACGAAACGCGGCATCAGCTCCGTTCGGTCCTGCACGGACTCCAGGCGATGCTGCTCGCACACCGAAGTCTGCTCGGGTTCAGTTCCGAGTTCGAGATGCGGCGGGTATGGAAGGAGCTTTGAGTCGAGTCCTTGAAGAACGGCTGCGAAGTGATGCTGCCGGGAACCGTACTTTCACTACCGCTGATGGTCGGTCGGTTCGACTTGCGTTCCAGGGGTCTGAATGCCGATTGGTTGGAGCGACGTCGTTGGTTGACCAGTTTGTGACATTGATGTCGCGACTGGACCGAAGCGGGAAGAACGAAACGAATCGAACGCGGTTCATCCGCACGCGAAATACCAGTCCGGAGGTTGTTCGACGCGTCGTGCAGCAACTGCGAGCGGCAAAGTCGCAAGCGGAACCGTCGCAGTACCCACCGCAGGGCAGTGTGATGCCCACAGCCGTCATTCAACTGGCGTCTTATCAGCGATCTAACCAACGTCCGCAACTAAGACGGCCCGCGTCCGATCTGGAGATCGAAGCACTGCCCGATCTTGATGTGATTGTGCTGCGAGGACGCGATCCGGATGTTGAAGAGCTGACTAAAATTATTCAGGAAATCGAACGCATCGCCGAAACAACGGCGCCGGAAATTGAGATTTATCACCTGCAACATGTTCGCGGGACAGCCGTCGACACGCTGGTCGATCAGGTGCTGGACGATCTGACCGGAACCCTGCAGGGACGCGTGACGGTCACACCGCTTGTCAAACCGAACGCACTGCTGCTGATCGGTTGGGGTGAGGCCGTTAATTCTGTCAAACGGCTGATCGAGAAACTCGATCGGCCTGTCGCTCCGGAAACACAGCTGCAAATTTTTCCTCTGAAGTACGCTGCAGCTGGTCAGCTTCAAACCACCATTCAGTTGTTCTTGCAGAACCGTGGCGGACTTGGCCCGGATGCTGTTGTTACGTTTGACAATCGAACTAACTCGCTGATCGTCAACGCGGCTCCGCGTGATATGCAGGAAGTCAAAGCGCTGATCAGTCGGTTGGATACGGCTGAAAGTGCGTCGGTCAATCGCGGCCGGATGATCAAGCTGAAGAACTCGCTGGCAACCGACATTTCGACCACGGTTCAAGCTGCAATCACTGCGGCCCGAGGTGGTGGCAGTGGCGGGCGTTCGGCAGTATTGGAAATGTTGCTGGACGGCCCGGATGGCGAACGGATGTTGAAATCGGGGCTACTTGATGATGTTCGCGTTACCGCCGACGGACGCACGAATACGTTGTTTCTGACTGGCCCGCCAGAAAGCGTCAAACTAATCGAAGCGATGATTGGGCAGCTCGATCAGAACGCTGCCAGCTCTGCAAAACTTAAAGTGTTCCCTGTTGAAAACAGTGACGCTGGCGAAATGGTACTTGTGCTGCGAACGCTGTTCCCGGCTGCGACGACTGGTTCCACCGTTCCACAACTCGCGTCGACGGCTGGTGAGTCTTCATTGATTCCGGTTCGATTCTCTGTCGATGCCCGGACGAACACCATCATTGCAACCGGTTCAGAAGGCGATCTCGAGGTCGTCGAAGCCCTGATTCGTCGCCTCGATCAGGACGGTGCAAAGGATCGGGTCAACAAGGTTTTCAGGCTAAAGAATGCCCCAGCGTTGGATGTTGCTCAGGCAGTCAACGAGTTTCTTCGCAGCGAACGCATTGTGCAGCAGGCTGCGCCCGGACGTCAAAATGCGTTCCAGCAGATCGAATCAGAAGTCGTTGTGGTGCCGGAACCTGTTGGCAATTCGTTGATCATCAGCGCGACGCCACGGTTCTACGACGAGATTATTGAACTCGTCGAAGAACTTGACGAACAGCCGCCGCAGGTTTTGATTCAGGTGGTTCTGGCTGAAGTTGAATTGAACAATCAGCATGAATTCGGCGTCGAGCTTGGTTTGCAGGATTCGCTTTTGTTCGACCGAGGCTTACTGGGCGACCTGCTGACAACAACAAGTACAACAGCCACATCAACAGCGGCTGGTGTCGTGACCGAAACGGCTGAGATTATTCAGGCTGCATCGTTAACACCAGGCTTCGACTTCAACAACAATCCACTCGGTAACAGCGGCAGCACACAGTCAATCGGAACCGCAGCGAACGTGGCGGGCCAGGCTCTGTCGCATTTTAGTCTTGGTCGGGTCAACAGCGACCTTGGTTACGGTGGCTTGGTTCTTTCTGCGAGCAGCGAAAACGTCAGCATTCTGATTCGAGCATTGAATCAGTCAGGGCGTTTCGAGGTTCTGTCCAGACCGCAGATCATGACTCTCGATAACCAGCCAGCGTCAATTCTCGTCGGCCAACGTGTTCCGCGTGTTGTCGGAACCAGCATCAATCAGATTGGTCAGGTCAACTCGATTGAACTGGAAGACGTTGGTTTGATTCTGGGCGTCACACCTCGCATCAGTCCGGACGGGATGGTTGTGATGGAAGTCGATGCGGAGAAATCGGAACTTGGCCGGACTGACGATGGTATTCCTGTTTCCGTTTCGGCTGACGGAACGGTTGTGCGTTCGCCTCGCGTCAACATCACCCGCGCGCAAACAACGGTTAGTGCAGCCAGCGGGCAAACGATTGTGATTGGTGGGCTTATCACCAATGAGGATCGGTCAATCACTCGTCGCGTTCCTTACCTTGCCGAAATTCCGCTGCTGGGTGAGCTGTTCAAGTACGACAGTTCTGACAACCGTCGCAAAGAGCTGCTCATCATTCTCACGCCACGTGTTGTGCGGAACCGAGCCGAGGCGGAACACATCAAGCAGCTCGAGATGGCGCGAATTTCGTGGTCCTCCAGCGATGCGTTCGATTGGACATGCGGTGAAGCTGAAGGCGTGCTGTCCGGGGCAATTGATGATTCCGGTGTTCCCGTCATCTACCCAGACGACACACCGGGGCTTGAGTGGACACCGGGAAGTAACTCGAACACGGTTCCTGCCGACCCGTCTCCGTTTGGCTTAGACGTGGAGGCGTCAGACTTCGAGCCAATCCAACAGATGTCACACACGCGTGAGGTAAAGTTGCCAACGGTCGATGCGAAGAAGAAATCACGACGGCCGGGATTACTCTGGCCATTCCGCCGTGGAGGACGCGGCAAGTGAAGCGGCTACTGATCACAACACTCGTTCTGTTCGCATCAGGCTGTGCATCGACCGGCCTCGATTCACTGGACGTCACCGGGCTGCCTTTGATGAATGAAAAGGAAAAGGAGATTCCCGCCCGAGTGATTCCCGTGTGGACCGATACGGTCTTGCATCGTGGTGGTAAAGCGGTCCGTGGCTTTGGTGGCCGCGTTATCTTCTACGGCGCGGAAGAGAACCAGCCGATTGAAGTAGACGGCGCGCTAGTCGTTTATGCCTGGGATGACACAAATGGGCGTGGTCGGGAAACGCCCGATCGAAAGTATGTCTACAAACAGGAAGACCTAGAGAAGCATTATAGTCCGTCAAAGATTGGCCATTCCTACAGCTTCTGGTTGCCATGGGATCCGGTGGGCGGTGAGACAAAACATGTCACGCTGATTAGCCGCTTCGTCAGCACGGCAGGCGGCGAGATTACATCCAGCGCGGCTCATGTCGTACTACCTGGGCCAATGGAAGCAGCGGAAGAGGCGGTTCGTCCCGAAACAAGAATTACATCGAGAACGCTCGACACGATGCCTCAGCGTGACAGCGAGCAGGCAATCATCCGGCAGCTTGGTTTCGAAGAAGTCAGTGACGCCGAGGAGCCTGGCGAACCGGTCCGCCGTAGTAACGCGACGACAATTGATTTACCAATCCACATGGCTCGCGGCGGTCAGAACAACGAAACATCCTACGCAGATTCGCCCCCGCGAAGTTCGCTTAGCGTCGAGGACTTTGAGGCAGCGGAGGTTGCGGAATTACGGTCTCGACTGGAGTCGCAGGAACAGCGGGCGTCGGGCGAACGTTCGTCACCTGTAAGTCGTTTCGGACCTCGGCAACTCCCGGTTCGAAGCTCGCAATCAGGCCAGCGATTCTCTTCTCGCGAGCGGACTCAACACGACCGGTCAATGTCGCGATTCGGTTCGACCCGGACACGGCGATCGAACCACGTTTCTGTTCAGCAAAAAATCGCGAAAGACGCCGCTGAGGCAAAAGCTCGACGCGAAGCGGAGTGGGGCCAGTACCAATCAACAAGCTCGGATCAAGACTAAGTCTTGCTTCGTAACGCCCCGTTGCACCGGCTGCCGCCCGAGCCCGGTTGACTCGAACCTGAGTCTGTTCGCGAAGCCCGGTGACTGTTGACGTAACGCTCCCTTGAGTCCGTGCCTGTTCGTTGCCGACAAACGTTGTGACATCACTGCGGTCAGAACCAACAAACTCGTTCCGGCCACGACTGCCGCGTGAAAACCGCTGCCCCTCCAACGCAGCACGCGCGGAATCACTTGCTGAACCGCCGGTTGCCCCTCGCGAGAACAGTGACGATCGGTTTTCGCCAAAACCCCGACTTTGCGTCCGGCGCTGTGCGCTGGCTGGTTGCGAGGCCAGAAGTAGCAGTGCTGTTGCGGCAAGTATGATTCTCATCGTTCGGTTCTCCATACAGAGTATCGTGGCAGGTCGCGGGGGCTCGTGACAATTGAGAAGACGCTCCTCACGGCCGATACGATTGGATGAGCGATACCGGCGACTGGCCAGAGTTGCCGAAGTTCGTCAGGTTTTCGCCTCTTCGCGGGCTTCGTCAACGGTTTGTTGTTTAGTGCCTCGCAGTCCTGTCTTTAGGCTCTGTAGGCCGCAAACCGCCAGATTCTCTGCCATTCAACGCCAGCTACCGGATCGGTTGACCTCGGCAACCCCGGGGTCTGACGGCCCCGGCATTTCGTGTTCCGACCTCCGGTCTGACTGGCCGCCCCATCGGTTCACGGCTGAGGCTAAGTCGACCAACCGATGCCGCAATCAACCCGCATCGGGTGTTGCTGTGGCATCGGCGAAAGTCAGACCGAACTTCGCGAGGTACTTCCGAAGTCGGTCTGAGTCGTTCGGCTGCTTCTTTGCCAGGCGTGATACGTTGAACAGCTTGCGGCCGGCGTCGGCAAGAGAATCGCTGGTTCGGCACACAGCGACGATGTGAGCCAATTGGTGGCGGTCGAATTCGTCGAGTGTTGAATCATTGAAGTCAGGAACATCTGTCAGCGCGGATTGATCTCTCGGGGCTCCCCATGAAGCGGTCAGTCTTGCGATTTCTTCTGTGACTGTGTCTACGCCAATACGGCCGGTTGGAGACAGTGTTGCCATGCGTGTCATCGCCGCGTTCAGGTCTCGAAAGTTGGCTCGCCACTTCGCCGATGGACTTGTGGCGAACCGCAGAAACTGAGCACGTGCTTCTTTGTTGAAGCGAACCTGCCGTCCGGACTGAGTGTTGAATTGAACGAGTTCGAACTCGACGTTCGGTTCGATGTCTTCCCGACGGTCTGTCAAACCCGGCAGTTCGAACGACCACAGATCAATCCTCGCGAGTAGATCTTCGCGGAACTTTCCCGACCGGACATGTTCGCGAAGATTACGATTGGTTCCAGCGATCAATTGGAAGTCGCTACTAATCTCTTCGTCCGCACCGACCGGTAGGAACCGCTTCTCTTCCAATGCTCGAAGAAGCATAGCTTGTTCGTCGAGTCCCAGTTCACCGATCTCATCGAGAAACAGCAGTCCCTCGTTGGCAGACCGCAGCAACCCAGGCCGATCCTTCGCCGCGCCTGTGAAAGCGCCTTTGCGGTGTCCGAACAACGTGGACATCGCCTGGTCGCCCCGCAACATCGCGCAGTTGACTTCGACTAAGTCGCCAGTAACGCGTTCGTTCTGTCGTTTCAGTTCGTAGATGCGCTTTGCCAGCCGGGATTTTCCTGCCCCGGTTGGGCCAGTCAACAGCATCGGTGAATCGCTTTGCAAAGCTACGAATTCGATGCGATCAATGAGTTCGTTGAATCGACGGTTCCTTGTCTCGATTCCAGCCTTCAGGAAACTGACGTGTGACCGTTGTTCCTGTTCAAATCGCGCGGCCAGACGATCGTATCGTGAAAGATCGAGGTCGATGATTTTGTAGTGGCCGTGAACGGTGCGTTCGTTGCCCTTCGGTGGAGCCGTCTGCAGTAACTGGGCTGGAATGTGTCGTGATTCTGCTAACAGGAAAGAGCAGATTTGGAACACATGTGTCCCGGTCGTAATGTGGAGTAAGTAATTCTCTTTCTCTGTTTCGAACTTGTAGCCGCGCGCGAAGTCGTGCATCGCTCCATAGACTTCTTCGAAGTCCCAGGGGTCGTCAAACGAAACCTCATGGACCCGGACGTCCGTTTCCGGCGAAACTGCTTTGAGATCCTCGACCACGACTTCTGCCAGTTTCTCCGTTCTTTGATCAATCAGTAGTTCGAAGCGATCGACCAGGAAATCCTCGTGTTGGCAGATCGAAACCGTTGGCCGCCACTTGTTCCAGCGGTCCGCGCTTGTCCTTCCGTCCAGTTGGGAGCCAAGGTAGCCGATGACAGTGGTCTTCATTTTGTAGCTCCATTGACGCTGATTCGAGCTCGTACCAGATGTTGTAATCGGTCCGCGCACGCAGGTCGTTTGCGACGGGCATGATTTGCATGCAGCAGGTGCACGGCAATCGGTACGACTTCCACCGGTTCTCTCATCTCGCGTTGTTGCGTTTGTTTCGCGAGTTTGAAGAAATCGCCAGCGGTGCGGCCGGTGGTCCAGGGATGGCGTTGGCGTGGTCGTATCGCTACTTCCTGCTTAGTTTTGTGACGACTGCCCGCGGTCGATTGTTGGCAAGTTTGTTTGCTCATTTCACAGGGTTCTGGCTGAAGTACTTCGATTACTTTCTGATAGACAGACCCGGTTCGTTGGACGCTTCCTCTGGAAACTACTTTCTTGGCCGATCAGGCAATGAGGTTTTGGATGACCGGAGTCTGCTGGCTAAGTATCGTGGTGGCGATATCTAGAATCTATTCGACTGGATACACTGATATAAGTATGAATCCGATTATTGATGTCGTAAGCCGTGTTTGAGTTTTTGCAAGAACCCTTAAAGCCTTATAATTAAACGACTTACGGTTCAACTGGCGTACACTCTTCAAACTGGCACGCCAATAGCATTGTCTCCATCTTCGAAGCAGCATGACAACCGGGAGTTGCCCGGAACCTTGGCTGCAGGAGACAAACCATGGCTAACAAGACACTCTTCAATTCAACTCGCGGTCGGCTCGCACCAAAGGCGGATACGACAAACGAAGCTGGTGGCCTTGCCTACTCGCTGGACGCAAAGCACGCATTGGCTCAGCTCGCAGCAACTGGCTGCCTGAACCAGACGTTCTACGCGTCGCCGACAGATCAGCTCGATCAGGTTCTGAACCTCTGCGAGAACCTGGAACCAGAATTCATCGCACGAGTCGCGCTGTACGCTCGGTCGAAGGGTCACATGAAGGACGTGCCAGCACTCTTGTGTGCGGTTCTGTCTGTGAAGTCGCCTGGCTTGCTGGCTGAGGTCTTCGATCGCGTGATCGACACCCCACGCATGTTGCGCAACTTCGGGCAGATTATGCGATCGGGTGTCGTGGGTCGAAAGAGTCTCGGTTCGCTGCCGAAGCGATTGGTGCTGCAGTGGCTGGAGAGTCGAACGGACAAGCAGTTGTTCTTCGGTTCTATCGGTAACGACCCATCGTTGGCGGACATCGTGAAGATGGTTCACCCGAAGCCAACAACGAAGTCGCGAGCGGCTTTGTACGGTTACCTGATTGGTCGCGACTATGTCGAAGCCGATCTGCCGGAGATTGTTCTGCAGTACATCAAGTTCAAGCGAAACACCAACATTGGCAAGGTGCCGGTGCCTGACGTTCCGTTCCAGTTGCTGACGGCATTGCCGCTCTACAACAAGGACTGGAAGCAGATCGCCCGCAACGCGCCGTGGCAGATGACTCGCATGAACCTGAATACGTTCATGCGTCACGATGTCCTGAAGGATCAGGAGATGGTGTCACTGATCGCCAACCGATTGCGTAACCCGCGATTGATCGAGAAGGCTCGCGTCTTCCCGTACCAGTTGTTGGCTGCGTACCAGAACGTTGGTAGCCAGGTTCCGAATGAGATTCAGGAAGCTCTGCAGGACGCAATGGAAATCTCGATTAACAATGTGCCTCGCATCGACGGCAAAGTGTATGTGTTCGTGGACGTGTCCGGTTCCATGCACTCGCCGGTGACGGGTTACCGACAAGGTTCTTCGTCGAAGGTGCGATGTATTGATGTTGCGGCGTTGGTGGGTGCTGCGATCAAGCGGAAGAACCGCGATGCGGAAATCATCCCGTTTGAATCAAAGGCCATCACCAACTTCAAGCTGAACCCGCGTGACTCAGTCATGACAAACGCGCAGAAGCTGACAGCTTTGCCAGCAGGTGGAACAAACTGCAGTGCTCCGTTGGAGCACCTGAACCGCCAGAAGGCAAACGGCGACATGATTATCTACGTATCGGACAACGAGTCCTGGCTGGATTCGCCGCACTACGGCCGCTTCGGTGGCCAGAAGGCGACGAAGACGATGACTGAGTGGTCAAAGTTCAAGTCTCGAAATCCGAACGCAAAGATGATGTGCATCGACATCCAGCCATACACGACAACTCAGGCGAAGGAGCGCGAGGACATCGTGAATGTGGGTGGCTTCAGCGACCAGGTCTTCGGCCTGATCGCAGCCGTTGCCGAAGGTGGCGCCGGTGGTCATTGGGTCGATGTGATCGAGAAGATGACGATTTAGCACCTGGACAGCGAGAGGGTCGGGAGTCTTTTTCGGTCGAGCCAACCTGGCAGATCGGGAAGACACAGATCCGAAAAAGACTCCCGACCCTTTCCTTCCAAACGACACCAAACTCAGGAGGGCGAAGCTCCCGCTGAGCCGCCACATTGGCTCGAACGACTCGCCCTCTCGATACAAACCGCGGCGTGCAGATCGACAGGTCTGTGCGTCGAATAGAACTCGAATGCCGTTGTGACTACATCTCTTCCAAAGATCCCCGTAACGCGGGGAACGTCTCAGCAACCCTCGTCGAGTTCTCTCTTGAAGATTTGAAACAACGAATGAATGCCGGCGGAACTACATGCATCTCCGAGGCTGCAGGTTCAAATCCTGCCACGATTCAACTGAACCGTGTAGCTCAACCAGGTAGAGCGCAGAGAGAAACGTTTCACCAACACCTTGTCATTCGCCCACCAACGACAACACCTAAACATCAAACTGGTGGGCAGTGCCCACCCTACGGAGACAACACAGCGAATGCAGATGGAAGTACATGCCTGTTAAGCACGAGGCCGTGGGTTCGAATCCCACCACTCCCGCTCAGAAGAAGTCCCGGGAGTGTAGCTCAGCGGTAGAGCGCGTTAGTTACCTTTCATCATCCCTTGTCGCTGTGTTTGTCGTGGATCGCTCCGTCGATCCAACGCCTTCGGGCAAAACCACTCAACAAAGAACCAACAGACTCGGCCCAACATCCGAACATTTTTCCAGCAAACAAGTCAACGCACTGGCTCACACCGAGCGCTGAGCAGGCGTTGGATCGACGGAGCGATCCACGACAGACACTCAACTGAAATTGTGACGAATGCCGGTGGAAGTACATGGATTATGACCGCGTGGTACGGGTTCGATTCCCGTCGGCCTCAATCGACAACATGGGGGCCGTAGCTTAACGGTAGAGCACGAGATGCGTTTCGCCAAACACTTGTCGTCACTCTCAGTAGGGTGGGCATCGCCCACACAAGATGAACAGCCAATAAAGTCCCGAAGGGACGACGCGAAGCGACAGT
>JBGCDN010000350.1:0-9669 GCA_045105495.1 Planctomycetaceae bacterium | reverse complement strand
AGTTGCCCCACTCATTTGAGAAGAAGTGCTGCACTGCAGACTTCCATTCTGAAATGACATCTGGCTGAGATTCACCAGTCGCGGAATCAGCCTGCGAATTGTTGTCCTGTTCGAACATGACCGGACATCCGAGGGGCAAAGAATCACTGCCTTATGAGACAGCACGCGAAACTCTAGGTCGCGAAAGATCACCACGAACCCGCAATCGCCCCAGCACGCAAATCCGGCAATCTGATCGAATCGATTCCGCAGCGCATTCCGCTTCAGCCGATCAATTGGGCCGGCAGAATATGGCGATCGCATCGATTAAGCCGATCGACTGCGGGAGGTACCAACTGACTGATGCAACGTTTTAGAAGAGGTTCTTCTGCGTTTGGGTTGAAGGCTTTTCCCATTGCTGCAGTGGGGGCAAATCAGCCGCGTGCCGACGGATTTCGTTGTAGAGTCGAGCCGCAAACTGCGGTGCGAACTTATCGCCCGGGGAGTGGGCGAACACAAATGGCTCCAGCCCGGCATCCAGCCAGTGGGCAATGATCGGAGCCCATTCCTCGATCCACGGCACAACCTCCTTGGTGACATCGTTGCGACCGACGAACCTCAGCATGGGATGCTTCCCGGTTACTGTCGTTCGGTAAGGTGATCGAGGCTTGCGGCGCTGGGACTCCGTTTCGAATTCATCCGACGGCTGACTGGAGAAAAGTGGCCGGCTGTCGAAGAGGCAGCGATCAATGTTCAACTCTCGCAATAGATCGTCCAGCCGGGATTCTGTTGCGTGGCCGTCGAAATAGTCTGCGTGACGAACTTCTAATGCGAACGGAAAGTGGGGCGGTAGCGATCTCAGATAGGTCTCGAGGATTCCAAACTGGTTCCCGCTGAAGTTCGGCGGCAGCTGCAGAAAAGAGGGGCCGAGGCAGTCGAATCGATCGAGCGTCTGCAGGACTTCGAGGAATCGTTCTGTTTCAGACTCGGCGTTGGCGAGACGTCGGTCGTGGCTGATAACCCGCGGAAATTTCAATGAGAACCGAAAACCCGGGGCCACTGCTTCACCCCATCGTCGAGCTGTTTCGATCGAGGGCAACCCGTAGAAAACACTGTTCCCTTCGACGGTATTAAAGACGGACGAATAGCGACGCAACCAGGTGCTCCTGTCTTTCGATGGATAGAGAGAACCAACCCAATCGTCGCACGCCCACACTGGGCAACCGATGAATAGTCGCCTTGTCATCTTCTAACTCGGTACGAAACAGTCCCGTGGTTTGTAGACGACGCCAGCCCACACCAACTTCAGCATACACCATCGCGCATAAAGAAACCGGCCGAGGGCGTTTCCGCTCTCGGCCGGTTTTGTCTATTGGCTCAACGTCCGGAGACGTCAGGCGAGACTAGTTGCAGCTGCAACCAGCACCACCACCGTAGATAACTCCGCCACCATTGATGACGCCGCCATCCATGATCATTCCGCCGCCGTTAATAACGCCGCCGTTCATGATCTGGCCGCCCATGACTGCACCGCCAGCTGGAGCACATGCTGGTGCAGGAGCAACAGCAGCACCTGGTACCCAGACCTGTCGTGTGACAGTTCGTGGAACCTGCTGGCAAACATTGACAGTTACCTGTCGTTGTTCAGGAACCTGAACGTTGACAGTGTAGGTGTAAGGAACCTGCTCCTGAACCTGACGTGCAACCTGAACAGTTCGCTGACGAGTTTCAGCCTTGTTCACAGTAACAGTGTAGGTGTAAGGAACCTGCTCTTGAACCTGACGTGCAACATTGAAAGTTCGCTGACGAGTTTCCTGCTTCATGACAGTCACGTTGTAGGTGTAAGGAACCTGCTCGGTGACAACACGAGGAACCTGGACAGTTCGCTGACGAGTTTCAGTCTTGTTGACAGTTACGTTGTAGGTGTAAGGAACCTGTTCCTGAACCTGACGTGCAACCTGGACAGTACGCTGACGAGTTTCAGCCTTCTGCATGGTTACGGTGTAGGTGTAAGGAACCTGCTCTTGAACCTGACGTGAGACAGGAACAGTTCGCTGACGAGTTTCAGTCTTGTTGACGGTTACGTTGTAGGTGTAAGGAACCTGCTCCGTAACGACACGTGGGACCTGAACGGTCTGCTGACGAGTTTCCTGCTTCATGACTGTGACTGAGTAGGTGTAAGGAACCTGCTCTGAAACAACCTTGGCAACCTGGTACGTCTGAGTACGAGGCTCAGTTCGCATCTTGGTAACCGTGTAGGTGTAAGGAACCTGTGACTGAACCTGCTTAGCGACGTTAACAGTACGCTGACGAGTTTCAGTACGGTACTTAGTTACGTTGTAGGTGTAAGGAACCTGAGTCTGCTGTGACTGGTAGGTTGTGTAAGGAACCTGAGTCGTAACAGGGTTTGGAGCCCAAACACGGCGAGTTGGAGGAGCACAAGCGTTTCCACCCATTGCAACACCACCACCGTAGACAACGCCGCCCATTGCAGCACCGCCACCGTAGACAACACCACCGCCGTTGCAGCCACCGCTCATGACAGCACCACCGCAGCCACCGCCACATGTGTTGCAGCTGTTTGAACAGCTAGCACATGGGTTGCAACCACCACAGCCACCGCTCATGACAGCACCACCACAGCCACCGCCGCATGCTGAACCACCAGAGTAGACAGCTCCACCCATGCCAGCACCGTAAACGACGCCACCACCGATAACACCACCACCCATTGCAGCACCGCTGCAAGGATCAACAGCAACTTCCTGCCAGCTACCCTGATCGGTAGTGACATTTCGGTAAGAAGTAACAGGAACCTGTGTGCAAACAGTTCGTGAACCAGTCATCTGTTCTGTGTAAGGAACAGAAACGTTGTACGAAGTTGTCTGTGGTTCCATGACAGTGCTAACAACGGTACGCATACCGGTCATCTGCTCCTGGTAAGGAACAGAAACGTTGTAAGTACGTGTCTGGTTTTCGTAGACAGTCTTGTTGACAGTTCGCATACCCTGACGTTGTTCCGTTGTTGGAACGTTGACAGTGTAGTTACGAGTCTGTGCGTCCATGACAGTCTTGCTGACAGTTCGCATACCCTGACGTTGTTCAGTTACAGGAACTACAACGGTGTAGTTCTGAGTAACGTTGTCAGTGACTGTACGGCAAACAGTTCGCATTGCCTGTCGTTGTTCCTGAACAGGAACCATGACAGTGTAGTTTTGCGTTTGGTTGTCGTAGACAGTCTTGCAAACAGTTCGCATGCCCTGACGTTGTTCAGTTACAGGAACTACAACGGTGTAGTTCTGAGTCTGAGCGTCCATGACAGTACGAGAAACAGTACGCATTCCCTGACGCTGCTCAGTCGTAGGCACGTTCACAGTGTAGTTCTGTGTCTGTGGCTCCATGACAGTGCGAGTCTGGGTTCGCATACCCTGTCGTTGTTCCTGCGAAGGAACCATGACAGTGTAATCCTGCGTCTGATTGTCGTAGACAGTGCGAGTTACAGTTCGCATTGCCTGACGTTGTTCCTGACGTGTTGTCATGACAGTGACAGTACGTGTCTGAGGAACCATTTGAGAAGACATGACTGTTGAAGTCACTGTCTGCCAGCTACCACAAGCACCACCGCCCATGACAGCACCACCAGCTGCACCGCCGTAAACGACGCCACCACCAGCATATCCAGCACCGCTACCGATAATGGCACTGCCACCACCGTAGCTATAACCACCGGCGTAACCGCCAGCCACGCCGTAACCGCCAGCACCACAGGCGCTAGCACCACAAGCGTTCAGTGCCGGAGCACACACGGCAGCTGACCGACACTGGCCACGCCGTGCTCGCCCACATCGGGCGGCTTCAGCAGATGTAGCCAACGTTAGTACGGCTACTAGGGAACACAAAACTCTCATTTTCGAAGAACTCCTTCTTCACAAGGGGCCTTGGACGGGAAATTACTTTTCTTGAACGTACTCAAAGCCGACACGCATCGATTGCGCCGCCGGATACAGAGAAGCACTACCTCACTCTGTTAGTCTGGGAAATGTAGCTAGAATGATTAGGCTATTCAAACACCAAATTGGCGATTATGAATGTTTTGGGCTACTAGCGATTACAGTGACGCCTGCAACGAATAGGCAAAATGCGTCCGCGTGATCCGACTCTACAACTTGCCCAACTTGCTGCAAACTAAAACGCTGGGCTTTTTACTAAACGCGATGAAAACCCATTTCCGGAACCCCGTTCACACTTGGCCAGCAGCTGCTTGGCGGGAAAAAGTGTGGGTTGAGGGCTAAGCGGACCGTCGATATCATCCCGCGTTTCCCCAGCGAGCCAGTCTTATGCGGTTTTCCCTGATTGATCGCATCACCGCGATTGAACCCGGGCAATCAATCACAGCCCTGAAGAACCTCAGCCTCGCAGAAGAGTACCTTGCGGATCATTTTCCGGGGTTCGCTGTGATGCCGGGCGTCATGATGCTGGAAACTCTCGTGCAAGCCGGCGGATGGCTGATCCGGGTCACAGAAGACTTTGAACATAGCTCGATCCTGTTGAAGCAGGCCCGAGCCGTGAAATTCAATAGCTTTGTCACCCCGGGACAGACGCTTGAAGTCACAGCCACGATCCACAAAAAGGGTGAATCAGACTACACACTGAAGGCGGCTGGCAAAGTCGATGGGAAACCAACCGTATCAGCACGGATCACCCTCGATCGGTTCAATTTGGCCGACAGAAGCCCAGACCTCGCAAAATCAGACGAGCGAATCACGAAACACATGCGTGAAATCTTCGGGCAGATCTGGACCGAGAAAACGAACTAATCGGTACGCTTGATACCGTAGAAGCAGGATAAGAAATGAAGCTTCAGGGCAAAGTTGCAATCGTGACCGGTGGTAGCCGTGGTATTGGGCGCTCCATCGTCGAAACGCTGGCACGTGAAGGTGCGAAGGTTGCGTTCGTTTACAATTCAAACACCGAAGCGGCTAATGACGTCGTTACAAGCCTCGAAGGCTGTGAAGTAGCTGCTATCCAGGCCGACGTTCGCGACAAAGGTGCTGCAGACAAAGTTGTCGAGCAAGTAATTGAGAAATGGGAGACCGTCGACATCTTGGTCAATAATGCCGGGATTATTAGAGACGGCTTGCTGGCAACCATGGATTCGCAGCAGTGGCAGGACGTAATCGACACGAACCTGACAAGTGTCTTCAACTTCTGTCAGGCCGTTACCCGAACGATGATGAGTGCTCGTTACGGTCGGATTGTCAACATGTCCAGCGTTGCCGCGGACGTTTCGAATCCTGGTCAGGCAAATTATGCCGCAAGCAAAGGCGGCGTTGAAGGTTTTACAAAGTGTATCGCCACTGAACTCGCCCGACGCGGAATTACAGCAAACGCCGTGGCTCCCGGCTTTATTGAAACAGATATGACCGAAGCAGTAGTGAATGCTGCTGGTAAAGAGATCAAAAAACGCATCCCTGCCCGTCGTCTTGGCCAACCGGAAGACATTGCGAAAGCAGTACTCTTTCTTGCAAGTGATGATTCTTCCTACGTCACTGGCCAGGTCCTGAAGGTTGACGGGGGGTTGACCCTCGGAGGGATGTAGTCGAAAACAGTCGTGTTGACTGCCGGGTGGGGAACCCGGATTTCGTGGGTTGTTGAACCTGATCGTTCGCCTCAGGTTTTGACATGCAGCAGTAAAACCGGCGAACGTCTGGTTCTTTTCTTGAACCAAGGAGTTTCATTTCCAATGCCGACATCAGAAGAGATCTTTTCAAAGGTCCAGGAAACCCTCGTCGACGCCCTTGGGGTAGACGACGATGAGGTGACCCCTGAGGCAACGCTGATTGAAGACCTCGGCGCAGAGTCGATTGACTTTCTTGACATCGTGTTCCGACTGGAACGCAATTTTGACATCAAGATCCCGCGGGGCGAGTTGTTCCCAGAGAACATTGCTTCAGCAGATTCCGGGTTCGTTGACGACGGTGTTGTGACAGAGGCTGGAGTCGCAGAACTCCGTTCGAAGATGCCTCACGCAGACGTCGATGCTTTCGCAGCTGATCCAAAGGTCGAGAACATCTCGAACCTCTTCACAGTGAAGATGATCTGCGGCTTCCTTGCTGAAAAGCTCGGCTAGGCTCGAACAGATTCAAGACTCTCGCGACTCGTACTTAAGTAACGGGTCGCGAGAGCTAATTTGAGCAACCAACTATGCGCTGGTATTGGATTGACAAGTTCGTTGAGTTCGAAAGCGGCTCCTACGCGCGAGCAGTTAAGAACGTCACGCTTGCAGAAGAGCATCTTCACGATCACTTTCCTGGCTTCCCTGTGATGCCAGCATCGTTGATGGTTGAAGGCATGGCCCAAACAGGAGGAATCCTGTTGGGCGAGAAGTTCGATTTTGAACACATCGTGATTCTGGCAAAGGTGCCCAAGATCACGTTTCACAGCTGGGCATGCCCTGGTGATTCGGTCATCTATCACGCCAAACTGATTGACGCAAAAGAAGAAGGCGGATCAGTAGAAGTCACCGCGCACGTTGGTGATCGATTGGTAGCCGACGGGGAAATCGTCTTTGTCCATCTTGCCCAGGATGATCCTGAAATGGGCAAGATTGACCAGAAGAACTTCGTGTTCTCCAGCAACTTAATGGACATATTTGAATCCGGCCGCGCCGGGGACGGAACGTAAAGTCACGTTCCGGACCGAAGCCGCTGGGAAAAAGGTGTTGCGATGCGTCGTCGAGTAGTTGTTACCGGTATTGGCTGCATTACGCCTGGTGGAAACGATGTGCCAACCTTCTGGAACTCGTTGCGCGAGGGGCAGTCTCATGTGGACTACATCACCCACTTCGATGCTTCGAACTTTCCGACGAAATTCGCAGCGGAAGTCAAAGGCTACGACTTCGAATCATACGTAGAGGATCCCAGTCGCTTTGCCGACGCGGGCCGCAATATTCGATTCGCCATCGGTGCAGCCACACAAGCCGTAAACGATTCCGGGCTCTTCGATTCCTCTGTAGACCCAGGCCGCTTTGGTGTTTACCTCGGCGCTGGTGAAGGGCAACAGGACTTCAATCTGTTCATGTCCATGATCGCAGCCGCCCAGGACAATGGCCAAGTCGACCTCGCCGAGTTCACAAAGAGATGTCTTGAGGAACTGAACCCGCAGTACGAGATGGAACTTGAACCGAACATGCCTGCCGGTCACTTGGCAAGTTTGTTCAATGCTCAGGGACCAAACCTGAACTGCCTGACCGCATGTGCCGCCTCCAGCCAAGCGCTAGGAGAAGCCACTGAGATCATTCGTCGTGGTGACGCAGATGTCATGCTCTCCGGTGGAGCTCACAGCATGATCCACCCATTCGGCGTGACAGGCTTCAATCTGCTCACTGCTCTATCCACACGCAACGAGTCACCGCAGGCAGCTTCTCGGCCGTTCGACAAAACACGTGACGGCTTCGTACTCGGCGAAGGCGCCGGGATGCTCATTCTCGAAGAACTCGATCGTGCGAAAGCGCGGGGAGCTCAGATTTATGGAGAGATCCTGGGTTACGGTTCCACCGCCGATGCTTATCGTATCACAGACATCCATCCACAGGGCCGCGGCGCGATTGCGTGCATTAAGATGGCTTTGAAAGACGCCGCCGTGAACCCCTCAGACATCGGATACGTGAATGCACATGGAACCAGCACGAATGTAAACGATCGAGTCGAAACGATGGCTGTCAAAGGCGGCTTCGGCGACGCTGCAGCTTCAACACCAGTGTCCAGCATCAAGAGTATGGTTGGCCACTTGATCGCAGCGGCTGGCAGTGTGGAAGCGATTACCTGCCTGCTTGCAATTCGCGATGGGGTTCTTCCGCCGACGATTAACTACGGCACACCAGATCCGGAATGCGATCTCGACTACGTGCCGAATGAAGCACGCGAAGTTCAGATCACCAAGGCGTTGTCCAACAGCTTTGGTTTCGGCGGGCAGAATATCTCGCTGATCTTCTCGAAGTTCGCCGCCTAATAAGAACTCCGCCGCGATCCTATCCGGGCATCGTGATAGGCAGGTGATTTGCTACGCAGTGACTGCAAAGCCAGCTTCTCGCCCGTAGGTCACAATGTTTGCGAGATGACCATGTTGCGCCGGTCGATTCGGCGCAGACGCGCTGGACGTTGATTCCACGCAGCAACTCTTGAAAGCACGCACGCGTGCGTCTACGTATCGCGATAGCGTCCCTCGGATAGTTGCGAGATGTGCTCCTTCGGCAGATCTCGCCGGTGCCACAGCAGCCGACAGCGCGCGAAATAGTAGGCTGAATATTCGATTCGCGTGACAGAGTTGGTTTTTTCCGCAAAACCAACGAAGGAAGAGCCCCCCACGTTCCGATGAACATATCGTCGAGATGCGTACCACCGGTACGACTGTCAAGACCAATTCAATGCGAACAAGACTTCGGCTGCCTCGGTAGCCACACCGTTTCGGTGAAGTGGAAGACAGCAGGGGGGCTGTATCCATGAGCTCGTGGCGATCAACTGGTTTTGCTTTGTGGGCGATTGCAGCAATCGCAGTCACAGGGTGCTCCAGCACTTCAATTCCATCACGCGCACTTCGACTGGCAACTGGCCAGGCAGGGCCCGGCTCCAGTGTCCCGTTTGATCGTCTCGTCATGATCGGCGAGACGTTCGAAGCTCAGGGAAACTACGCGAAGGCCCAGCGCATGTTCAATATTGTGCTGAGCAAGAACCCGAACAACACACAGGCCGCTCAGGCTGTCCGGCGCATCGCCGCCAGGCAGCAAAACAACGGTAAGGTTTTCGAAGGCACTGGAAATTCTGGAAGCCCGACCAACCTTGGCATGCCTGAAACGATGATGGCTTCCGCGCAAGCTGGCTATCGTGCTGCGTCGCCGACTCCACCGCCGGTGAGAGAGACGGTACGTAAGCCGATCCGAACTTTGGTTGCCGCGTCTACGATTCCAACTCGAAGTACTCAGGTTGGTGCACCGTTTAAGGCTCCGAGTCGCCCAGTAGTAGAACCAGTGGCGAAGCCGGCTCCGGAAGACTGGGCATTACCACGAATCGCGCCTTCGCCGGTCTTCAACAATCCGGAGACTGGTCGAGTAACGATGGTGAACCATGAGACACCGCAGCCGTCGGCTTTCGAGATGCCGAAGCTTCCTGCCGGTGCTCAACCAGTGGTTCCCGCAGCGATCAATATCGAAGCGTGTCTTGATAATCCGGCTGGTCATGTGCCAACTCTGATTTCATCGCTTACATCTGCTGATCCGGACGTTCGTTCGCTTGCTGCGTTCCTTCTCGGTGAAGCCGGAGTCGCAGGCCGCGATGGTCTTGCTGATCTTCAAACAAGGCTGTCCGCCGAATCGGCAGACAACATCCGCATCACAGTTGCGGAATCTGTCAGCAAGCTTGATCGAACCAACTTACAGGCTCGTTCTGTCTTAATCTCAACACTTCGGTCTGGCTCGCCAGCTCTTAAGTCACAGGCAGCATTCGCACTTCGAGTGTTCGCCGGATCGGGTGATCAGGAAGTTCTCGAAACGCTGTCGGCTGCTTTGTCAGAAACAAACACCGACGTCGTCTCAATGGCCGCGCTTTCTTTGAGCGACTTCGGGCCTCAGGCGAATGGGGCATTGGCTGCTCTGGAAGCGGCTAAGCAGGGAACGAACCAGCAAGTGAGGGAAGC
>JBGCDN010000349.1:0-3912 GCA_045105495.1 Planctomycetaceae bacterium | reverse complement strand
CCTGGTCAACTGAACGTGAATAGTCTCGTCCCGAGTCTGCAGCTAGTTACAGCCGGTGTGAATCTGAAAGAACCGTACAACAGTGAAACGAAGTTCTCCGAGGTCCTTTCCCGGGTGCTCGGTTTTCCAGTGAAGAATCCGATCTTCTCATTGACTCCAACCAGACTGGCCGTGATGACTGCTGCGGACTTCAACGGCTGGCTCGATCAGGTCCGCGCTTCGCACAGCATCTCAAATGCTCACATCGAGAACGCTCCCATCTGGTTTGAACTGGGCAAACGAGGCCATCGATCAACTCGGTTGCACGCCTTCATCAAGGTTTCCGACCTGCCGTAACCAAAGCTGGCTTTTTCCCGCTGAATGAGGAGATCCCTATGAATTCGCGATCAGCGTACGCGCTGACAGAATCGACTGAGCCAATTCTTACCGTCCGAAAACTGCAGCGTTTGCTGCGGCGACGGGCGACTGAGGAAACCTACCTGATCGATGCTCCGGAGATGGATGTCGCCAAGGGTGACTTTGCGGTCATCATTGGTGGTACCGGAAGCGGCAAATCGTCACTGCTGCATATCCTCGCTCTACTCGAACCACCAGATGAAGCGGAAGAGTTTCGGCTTCTGGATATCGACCTTGTGAGTGCATGGGAATCAGAGGCGGCACTTGGCGAGATTCGTCGTTCGATGATCGGGATTGCCCTCCAGCAGCCAGAACTGCTGCGTTCCCTGACGGCGCGGGAGAATGTGGAGTTGCCGCGCCGACTGAACCACATGATTTCCCAAGGCCGGGTAGATGACTTGCTGCGGTGCCTGGGGCGGCCAGCCCATGATCGTCAGTCGCAGGACGACCTGACACGGGTCGCGCGGCATCGAGTAAAGGAGTTATCCGGTGGCCAGAAACAACGCATCGGAATCGCTCGCGCACTCGCTCACGAACCTCCCATCATCTTTTTGGACGAACCCACTTCAGCCCTCGATCCTGCTTCTACCCAACGATTGCTGGACGACCTCGACGGGCGACGAGAGAGCGAAGGGCTCACAGTCGTTGCAGTCACGCATGACGCATCGGTGATACAGCGCGCGACTGTGCTGTTTCACATGGAAACGAATGCTGAGGGTGGAGTACTGCGAGAGGTCAACAGGAAAGCCTCCGCCAACGAAGCCTGGGACGCTGTCGTTGACGCTTCGAAGCAGGACTCGACCGTCGTCTCCCATTTCAACCCAGCCCCATTCGCAACAACTCACTCACAAGATCGGAGTAATCATGTTGAAGCAGCTGCTGACCAACCTCTCCCTCAACACCCAACTGGCGTTCCGAGAGACGTTTCGGATTCCACGACCACTACTGACAACGATGACAATCCTCTGCGGTATCGCCGTTCCTTTGGTTCTTCTACTGGGCCTGACAGACGGCCTGGTGCGTCAACAGGAACGTGATTTCCTACGGAGTCCCAGTGCGATCCAGATTCGAGCCTCGGTGACCGGTGCAGCCCCTCCGATCACCCGCGACCTCGAACGACAGTGGGAACAGCAGGATGACATTGCGCAGGTCATCCCGGATATCACCAAAGTTGTCACACTGAAGAACACGCTACCCGATGTCACTCTGACCGGCATCACAGTGCGCTGCACAAAACCCGGCGATCGTTTGTTGGGGTTCTACGGCGTTGATGTCCTGAAGACAGGCGAGCCGGGTATCGTCATCAGCCAACGGTTGGCCGACGCGTTGAAGGTCGAGTATCAGGCTGATCCGAACGGAAAGCTCAATGTGACCCTCGGCCAGAAAGTGACTCTCACGGCAACCAGGCAAGACACAGCAGGTGCCTCCACCGCCGACGTCGATGTCCCCGTAGAAGGAGTCGCTGACTTTGGTGGAGCGTCGATGACCGGCTATCTCACTCGTGACTTCATGGATCACATTGAAGATTACCAGCAGGGGCGAACGGTCGCTGCGTTCAACTGGCAAGGTTCATCTCAGCCAGTCCCAGTCGCCTACAACGAGTATCTTGCCTTTACGCGCGAACCACTTTCCACAATGGACAACCTGAAGCTGAAGGCTCATGGACTGACTGCCGAGCTATTGGACGCGCGCACTCCCGCTGGAAATGTAAAGAGAACGCTCTTCGGCTTGCTCGATGCAACGGACCTCATGGTCTACCGCGTCTTTGCCAGTTCTACTTTGCCGGACGCTGCACCGGATCTGACACAACCGGGTTCGAAGATCGAAGCGATTACTGACGTCGACGACGTTGTCGTTGGTTGGGTGACACCGCAGGTACGAGAACTTGCGGGTGAGAAACACCGTTTGGTGGGGCTCTCACTCCGGAAGCGATGGCTCAAGAAAAAGTTCATCAATGAACGAGTGGCATCCGCAACGGCACTACAGGACCTCCAGATCCTGCTCCCCGATGAACAGGATCCGCCACGTTCGATGGCCATGAACCTCCCCGGTGTGGATCCACTCTCGCTGGCTCCTCTGTTGATGCGTTCAAATCTGACACCGACGACCACTCCGCCTACCCCAGCGACAGGCGCAGCGGGCCAGACAGGGAAGGCGTTTGTGGCAAAACTCCTGGGTCTCCAGGTGCCCGCTCAGCCGCAGACCTCTATCTCAGCAACGCCCGGAGCGGCTTCGCTTCCCATCGCTGTCACGTCCACGGCCTTGCTCTCGCGGCTCGCCTTCTTTGATCGCGGCGAAGCGGCATGGGACGCAGCCCAGCAAACATTCGTCAGATCAACTGAAGACAATGACTACTACCAGGCACGCGTTGTGGCTCGGGACATTCATACGGTCCCACAGGTCGATGCCTGGCTTCGCAAGCTTGGCTACGCCACACAGAGTCAGAGTACACGAGTCGAAGAACTGCAGGGCTACGCGAAGACACTCAGGCTGCTGGTCTACGTGGTCGGTGGGACCGTGTTCTTCTTCGGCTTCTGGACGCTGGCCGCCGCTCTTGCTGAGAACACCGATCGCAAACGCAGGTCGCTGGGCACGCTGCGATCGCTGGGAGTAGGACGGATGGGGGTCTGCTACATCGTCGTGCTCAGAGGCCTGATGATCGGTGTCGTTGCCGGCATCGTCATGTTGCCGCTCGCGAAGTTGCTCGGAGTAATTCTCTCACGCACGGTGGCAGACTGCCAGGTCACCAACCAGCACCTGATACTTGTGTTCGCTGTCTCACTAGGGTCGTGCATGCTGGGCGTGATTGGGCCGGGAATCATGGCAACGATGACATCGCCCGGTGTGATCCTCAAGGATGAGTGAGGTAATCCATGAAGAAGCTTCTTGGTCTGGTCATCCTCATCCCCTTCATGATTGGCACTGTCGTGACCACGATGGAATCCACACGCCGTACATGGAGCTCAGACTCGAGTTGGTCGTCTGACCCTGGCGGATCTGAGACATTCGCATCGGAACCAGATCCGCCGCCGCCACCTACCGGACCGAACTACGACCTCGTACTGGAAGATCTGGGTTTTGTGCGAATCTCCGAGGGGTCGTTTCCCGTCGGCTCCCCGGATATGGAACCGGGCCGCGCCGATGGGGAACGGCAACGCCTCGCCTTTGTGACGGATGATTTTTTCATCCAACCAACAGAGATGACTGTCTCGCAAGTGCAACGTTGGTTGAATGGAAATGTTCCCAGCACGTGCAGTACGCAGCCAGCGGTCGGCCTTACATGGGATGAGGCTCAGAAAGTCTGCGATGCACTCAACGACTATTTTCCCGACTACCAATTTCGGCTTCCAACTGAGAATGAGTGGGAGTATGCGGGTCGCGCAATGTGCTCGCTTCCATGGGCCGTTTCGCAAGCGGATCAATCAGATCTGATCGACGCGATTAATAAGGCCGAAGCAGGTGATGACGACTTCCTCACCCGCTTCGTGTCGCGTTACGCCCACTTCAATGCCAACG
>JBGCDN010000348.1:0-4063 GCA_045105495.1 Planctomycetaceae bacterium | reverse complement strand
ACCTGATGGGCGATGGCGGTGATGACACGCCTCGCCCGCACTTCGCACCACGCGCCAAGCGCATCGTTTACCTGTTTCAGAGCGGGGGGCCGTCGCAGCTCGACCTGTTCGACCACAAGCCGCTCCTGCAAGAACGCAACGGCCAGGAGCTGCCGCCCGAAGTGCGTGACGGCCAACGCCTGACCGGGATGTCCGGCAACCAGGCTCAGTTTCCGCTGGCCGGCGCGCAGTTTGCGTTCGCCCAGCACGGCGAGAGTCGGCGCTGGGTCAGTGAGCTGCTGCCGCACACCGCGCGCATCGTCGATCGCCTGACCTTTGTGCACTCAATGCACACCGAAGCGATCAACCATGATCCGGCGATCACGTTCTTCCAAACTGGTTCGCAGCTAGCGGGCAGGCCGTCGCTTGGCGCGTGGCTCAGCTACGGACTAGGCAGCACCAACCGCGACCTGCCGGCGTTTTGCGTGCTGGTCAGCAAGAACAAGGGCGGGCAGCCGCTGTATGCGCGGCTGTGGGGCAGCGGCTTCTTGGCTTCGGCCCACCAAGGTGTGCAGTTCCGTCCGGGGCGCGATCGGGTTCTGTATCTGGCGGATCCCGACGGGGTCGCGAAGTCGACCCGGCGCAAGATGCTCGACCGTTTGCGCGAGCTGCACGAGGCGGCTTACGAACGCGAACTTGACCCTGCGGTGCGCGCGCGCGTCGAGCAATACGAGATGGCCTACCGCATGCAGATGTCGGTGCCCGAACTCAGCGACCTGTCCGACGAGCCAGATCATGTGTTCGATCTGTATGGCGAAGCGGCGCGCGACGCGGGCAGCTATGCGGCGAACTGCCTGTTGGCTCGGCGCTTGCTCGAGCGCGGTGTCCGCTGTGTGCAGCTTTACCACCAAGGTTGGGATCAGCACGGTGGGCTGCCGGGTGCGATTCGCAGGCAGTGCAAGGAAACCGATCAAGCCAGCGCAGCGCTGGTGCTCGATCTGCAGGCGCGCGGTCTGCTCGAGGACACGCTGGTCGTCTGGGGCGGCGAGTTCGGTCGCACCAACTACTCGCAAGGCAAGCTGACCAAGAACAATTACGGCCGCGACCACCACCCTCGCTGCTTCACAACATGGATGGCCGGCGGCGGAATCAAGCCCGGCATCACCTACGGCCAAACCGACGACTACGGCTACAACATTGCCTACCCGGACGGCACGCCGATGAACCCTCAGCCGAGCAAAGAAGGTTCACGAACCCCCGGCACGATGCACATCCACGATTTGAACGCGACGATTCTGCACCAACTTGGAATCGATCATCACAAGCTAACCTATCGCTATCAGGGACGGGACTTTCGGCTGACTGATGTGCATGGGCATGTTGTCGGCGACTTAATCGGCTGACCGATAGAAACGGAGATTTGTTATGACGACGCCAGCTTGCCAGTTCCTGATGGGGCTTCTTGTTGTTTTCACTAGTCCAAACGTTGTTTGTGCGCAAGATAAGCAGCTGTCCAAACCTGAGGCTGTTCGATTGCTTCGCGAAGCAGAAGATCGGGTTAAGGACAAAGGGATGGCGTATGGGTTTTCGCTGGACACACGTGGCGACAACCGTGTCGACGGCTATCTCGTATGGGAACCGGCGACGGGGCGGCACAAGCTGCAAGCCAATACAATTCTGCCTTCGGTCGCTGCTCCGCAGCTATATGTGTTTGCCTCGGCATGTGCGATTGGGGCGGCATTTTGTCGCTGTTGGATTTCCGTCTGGGTTGTTGCAATTGCGAAATCGCGGCGGCTCTGGTTACTCATCGTCGAGGTACTGCGGGTCGTATTTGATGCCGTGCTTGTCGAGCATCAGAGTCAACTCTTCCCGGAATGAACGTTCGCTGTGGTGTTCTTCCTGGTTCTCGATGTAGCTACTCACTGTCTGCATTTGCGAATGGCTCACGGAGAAGACGGAGTAGCCTCGCTGCCACGCAAACTGATTGAGTGGTCCGGACTGTTCGTTGATCCACTTTGAAGATCGGGATTTTAGAACTCGAACTACGTCTGACAGGCAGTGCGACGGTTTGAAGCTTAGCAGTACGTGGACGTGATCGAAGTAGCCGCCGACTGCGTGCGGGATTACGTCTTCCTCTTTCAGTATCACCCTCAGTTGTCCGTGTACCCGCTGTGCCTGGTCGCCCTTGAGGAGTTGGCGTCGTTGTTTGGTGCTGAAGACCAACTGAGCGTGCAGCTGGTGGTATGTGGTCATGCGATGTCTCCTTCAAGCGAATGCCTCATGGGGGGGGCGTTCCCGGTGGCTGGCAGACGAAACGGAGAGCTAGTCATCGCAACCTGCCGAAGCAATATTCTATGCTCCCGAAGACGGCAAGGTGCTCGCACCCGGAAAGTGGCGGAGCCACGACGCGAAGCGATAGTAGCGTGTGGCGACAGCCACACGAACTCGAACGCGAGAAGAAGATAAGCTGCGGAGCAGCGACCGAAGGCAGACTGCGCACGGGACCGTGCATCGGTTCCTTCGGTCGCTGCTCCGCAGCTTGTTCGTTGGGGGGCGTCGATACGTGTGGCTCGCGCCACACGCTGCTACCGCTACGCGTCGCTGCTCCGCAGCTGATCGTCCAGAAGCTCGCCCATGACGAGCGTAGTTTGGTTCGCGAGCAATTGACATACTCGGCCGACTGAGGGGCTCAGTCGGCCGGAGAAACGGTGGTCTTACGACCAATCGCCTTCGGGCGTTCCGTTGAATCGTTTCTTTAGTTCCTCCCAGCATTCAACATAGTCGTCTTGTAGACTGGCGCCGTTCGCGGTGAGATCGAAAGACAACGTATAGGACACACCGCCATCCACAAAAACCTGAGAGTAGTTGTGTGTTGTCATGCCCAGATCAGCGATGTCGTCAGCATTGGTGTCTGTTGCGATCAACAATCCTGCCGCGTAGTCCGTGTCGATTGTTACAAGGCCGGCTGATGTCGAACTGACAAAGATCAGCGACAGCATCACACTTAGGCGACTTATTCGACAAACCATGGCTATGTCGCTCAGGCAGGATGGAACACTCCATTAGTAGGCATCGGTTCAAATTTTCAGTCCAATTGAGCGGGCTTTGGCGGCTGTCCCAATCTGACGGGGCCATGTTCGGGTTAGTGCGGTTGGTAGGATGTTCATCGGCCTAGCGAATACCAATTGGCTTCCAAATCGACTGCCGTAACGTGTTCTCGTAGATTTCTGTAACTAAATGCTTGATGGAGCCTGCGATGACTGAATTGTGCTACGGCCCAGCAATCTCAATCCGTTTCTTCATTGCCATGGCTGCTTTGCTCACGCCTGCAGTAGTCGCCCAAGATGAGGGATTCGTCTGGGAAGGTTTGGTCGTCGACGAGAAGTGGCAGCCGCTGGTGGAGGCAACCGTTCGCGCAAAGTGGATGCGAGAAATTCCTGGCGAGGAACCCAAACTTGTGCATGGGTCGCGAGTTCGGACGAATGAAAACGGTCAGTATCAAATTACGGTCCCGCAGAAGCTTCGCGGGTTGGAAGCAATAGTCTTGCATGTCAGAGTCTCGAAGGCCGGCTATCTGACGCGGAACGCGAAGCCGATCGCGGTGGATTCACTCTTCCAGAATGGGAAGCAAGAGGTTGCTCCCGAGGCCCGTGCTGCTCGTCGAGAACTCACACGAATGCAGGTGCGACGCGGCCGAGTCATTAAGGGCCACGTCCGGCTCGCGAATGGCAACCCGGCGGTTGGTGCAGAGGTTGTTGTGTCTACCAAGCCAGGGGAGTACGACTGGAAGTTTCCCGATCCGAATCGTTATTACGCGACTGGAATCGCCATCACAGATGGAGATGGGAACTATGAACTTATCGGAGATCTGCGAGCCAGTATGCGGGTTCAATTGTCAGGACATGCTGAGTACTCAATTGCTCTGCTTCCGGAAGGTCGGGCTGACAATCCAACGCCGCTGACTCACAACGTTCGGTTCCCCACAGGGATTCGCCCATCCGGTACCATCGTCGATAGCCGAGGAAGACCAGTAGCGAATGCAATCATTCGCTTCGTGTCGGCAGCGCCGCAGAACACGGGCGGA
>JBGCDN010000347.1:0-3623 GCA_045105495.1 Planctomycetaceae bacterium | reverse complement strand
TGCGTTGACGACATGTGCTTCTACCGCGGCGCGCATGTGGAATCGGTGAACCATCCAACCGCGTGCTATCACGTGAATACGGGCAATCGATTTGGCGGAGACCCCGGCATCGGTGCATGGGTGAATTACGGACTGGGTACCGAAAACGAAAACCTGCCAGGCTTTGTCGTTCTTCCTCGAACCAGCTACCCACAGGGTGGCGCGGCGAACTGGTCGAATGGGTTCCTGCCAGCCGCGTTTCAGGGGACTCCCCTTAGAGCTCAGGGCAGTCCGATTTTGGATTTGAACCCGCCAAAGGGAGTCACCCGAAAACGGCAGCGAGAGAACCTTGACTTACTTGCGGCACTCAATCAGAAGCACCTTGAAGCAAGACCCGGACGCAGTGATCTTGAAGCGAGGCTGAATTCGTACGAGCTTGCCTATCGCATGCAGACGGAGGTGCCGGAGGTTCTCGATCTTGATGGTGAGTCTCCGGAAATTCTCAAGATGTACGGCATTGGCGAAGCAAAGACTGAAGCATTCGGACGGAAGTGTTTGTTGGCAAGGCGGCTGGTCGAGAAAGGTGTTCGCTTCGTTCAGGCCTACGCTGGTAACTGGGACAGCCACGACTACATCCACCGCGCGCATGGTTCGCTCATCAAATCTGTCGACCAACCGATTGCTGCTCTGTTGAAGGACTTGAAGCAACGCGACATGTTGAAAGATACGCTGGTTGTGTTTTGCGGCGAATTCGGACGGAGCCCGGATAACGGTATGCGGGGCGGGAAGTCGTACGGCCGCGATCACAATGCTGAAGCAATGGCCATGTGGTTCGCCGGAGGCGGAACCAAAGCCGGTCACACTATCGGAGCCACTGATGACATCGGTGGAAAAGCCGTCGAATGTCGCCATCACATCCGCGACGTCCACGTGACGCTGCTTCACTTACTGGGTCTCGATGACAACAAGCTCACGTACTACCACGCCGGACGATTCAAGCAACTCAGTCAGTTCGGCGGCCAGGTCATTCGTGAGTTAATTGGTTGATGCCTCGGATAAGAAAGAAATCCTGAGTTTCTCGTCCTCATCTGACTTCGGTTTGCGTCTCTACCCGTAAGGAGCCTATTTGGGGCTCATACCTTTGAGTAGAAGGACGCCAGATGAGTGGTTCATCCAACGCATGCCAAACGGTAGGAAGAGCGGGTGTCGGAGAGTCTGGCGCAAGCAGCCTGCTTCACCATCAGGTTACCGGTGAAGTTGAGATTAACGTGGTTCTTCGAGTAATCGACACGAGCCTATGTCCGAACACCGGAGTAGTCGGTGTATTGACAGTAAATGGCATACCAATGGCTGTCGGTGATCTCACCAAGCCAGGTGCAACTGTCTCCACCACTGCGACACCATCTGATCGTGTCGTCGCCATTATGCACACAGTGCCACTCTTCAACGATACTGTCTGCATTCGGCTTGGAGAGCTAACTGCTGAGCTTCAGCAGTGTGATTTGGTTTGAACAAAAGATCTATCCACGGCGACTGAATCGTTACATCAAAATTGTAGAGCGAAAATCATGAGCAAAGAGAACTTAGGTAAGGCTTCGTACTTCGCATTCTATTTTGAAGGCAAAGTTACCATTCTTGGCTTTGGTGCGAACCCGACCGCAGGGTATGAGAATCGTCTAGAGCTTTCGCCGATCGATATTTTTCCGCCCGAGCACATTCTTATCAGCGATCCACCGAGCGGTCCGGCGGCGCAGGTTGTCACCATGTTCAAAGTAGAAGTGGCCTTTGAAGTCGCTGAAGTCGTTCCGTCCGTTGTGGTCAACGATGCGAACGGCCGGCACGATGTCCAAGTGCACCCACTGAACCCGTAAGACTTCTTTGGCTGTCGGTCAGCTCTCCAAGTTGTTACTCGCTCATCATCGCAGCGAGTTCTTCTTCCGGGATATCAAAGTTCGCGTAGACTTTTTGAACATCGTCGTGGTCTTCAAACGCTTCGACAAGGTTCCAAACTCTCTTCGCATCGCTGCCGGTGCACGCGACTGTGTTGCCGGGAATCTTTGTAATCTCCGCCGAGGTGACCTCAAGCCCTGCCGCATCGACGGCATCTTTGACTGAAACGAAGTCGCTGATTTGCGTGAGAATGATCCAGCTGTCGTCTTCGTCAGCAACGTCTTCGGCTCCAGCTTCAAGAGCAACAGTCATGATCGTCTCTTCATCGCCGGCATCTTTGGGCAGGATAATCTGACCCTTGGTCTCAAACATGAACGTGACGCATCCCGGTTGACCAAGGCTGCCGCCATGCACTTCGAACAGCTTCTTGATCTCAGGAGCCGTCCGCGTTCGTTTGTCTGTCAGACAGTCCACGATAATCGCAACACCGCCCGCTCCATAGCCTTCGTATGAGAGTGATTCAAACGTAACGCCTTCAAGATCACCGGTACCTTTCTTGATCGCGTTTGTGATGGTGTCTTTGGGCATGTTGTGCGACTTGGCTTCGTCAACCGCATACCGCAGCGCAAGGTTCGCGGCAGGATCGCCGCCTCCATTCTTCGCGGCGACAATAATCGCACGACTGCACTTGCCCCAGATCTTGGATCGCTTGGCGTCGACCCGTCCTTTGCGGTGCTTGATGTTGGCCCATTTGCTATGACCAGCCATGTTTAATTTCCCTTCGCTGCCGTGTCCATGTGGAACGCAATTCTAGCTGACAGCGGTAGCGAGTGAAGCCGATCGCAGTTGTCGGGCGGCAAACCAACGCCGACTCCGTCCGAAGATTGCATTGGCAGGTTCACAAAGGCCCCCTACTTGCGAAGGTGCTCGCATCGCAGAAATTGAGATCCTCCCGCGAGGCCGCGTGCAGTCATACCCTGCGAGGCCCAAACGTTGCTCGGTTTCGCTCAGTATCCGTGTTCGATCTGTGTTTCATCTGTGGCCAAAGAAATTGCAAAAAACCCTGCTGTTTTCTTTCCGAATCGTCAGGCGGGCGTTGGAGTTACAATAACGCTGGCAAACAACGCTAAGGAAACGCGGTGAGCGACTCGGGAACAGAATTCGTCAGGCTTTGGACACAGCACCAGAATGAGGTGCGGCGGTATGTGTTCATGCTGCTGCCGCGGAAAGCGGATGCGGATGATGTCCTGCAGGAGACGTCGGCCAGCCTGTGGTCGAAGTTCGCCGAGTACGATTCGTCAAAGCCGTTTGTGGCCTGGGCGGTTCGGTTCGCTCGGATCGAGGTACTGCGGTTTCGGCAGAAACAGTCGCGTGAGAAACTTGTGTTCTCAGACGAAGTGCTCGAACTGCTCTGCGAGACGGTGATCGGCGAAACGTCGATGCTGGAAAAACGCCGCCGCGCGCTGGATGGATGTTTGCAGAAGCTGAACAACGACGAACGCCAAGTGTTGCTCGCCCGGTACGCATCGCGAACCACGATTCGCGAACGTGCCGAACGCGAAGGCGTGAGTGTTCACAAACTGTACTACGTCGTCGAGAAACTTCGTGGTCGATTGCTGGAGTGCATCAACTCAACGCTCAGTGGCGAGGGGTGGAACTATGCCTGACTCGCACGATCGGTTGGACGCCCTGATTGCCGAGTTGCTAAATGAAACGGCGACGCCGGATGAGCTGGTGGAACTCGAAGAACTGCT